>JANORI010000130.1:0-3607 GCA_031415235.1 Acidobacteriota bacterium
CCCGAGCTCGCCGAAGCCCGCGCCGCGCTGCAGCGCTGACGCGCAGCGCTCGGCCAACGGCGTCTGCACCCGCGGGTTCTTCCCCGAGCCCCGAGCCCCGAGCCCCTGCGCTTCAATTCTCGTCGATGCGGACGCGGCGGATGTTGAACGTCAGGTCGAGACGGCGCGTGCGGATCGCGGCGTTTGCCGCGCGCAGGCTGATGTCGTAGTAGCCGGGCTCGGTCGGCCGCCAGCGGTGCGTCCAGAGCGTCCAGGTGCGTGTCGTGGCCGGCGCCGGACAGACGCGGAGGGGCGTGCCGACATCGCGCGAGCCGAAGCGGATGACGAAGCGGTCGACCGAACGCGTGCCGCCCCAGACGACACCGACGATGCGATACTCGGTCGCGCCGTTCACGCGGCGCTGTTCGACGCGGACCGGCATGGCTGCCGTGTCAAGCTCCGGCGGCGCGTAGTCGCGCGCGATTGGGGGCACGCCGTCCTGATGCGTGCGTCGGGCGAACTCGCGCATCTGTGAGGTGGCGGGCTCGTCGTCGCGCACCCAGCGGACGTCGTTCACCCATTTGATCCAGCTACAGCCGTACCATCCGGGCACGATGAGGCGTACTGGGGCGCCATGATCGGGCGTGAGCGGCACGCCGTTCATCCGCGTGGCGAGGAAGGCGCCGGTGGCCTCGATCGCGGCGAGCGGCAACACCCAACTCGCCCCCGGCTGCGAGCGGAGCGAGAGCCGCGAGTCGTGATCCACACCCGAGACGAGGATGGCCGTGGTCCCAGCCGGTCGCCGCCCCGCGTTGATGACGTCGGCCAGCGGCACTCCGTCCCACTCGACGGCGCTCATCAGGCCGAAGTTCTGCGGGTTGCTGTTGCCCGCGCACTCGATGAGGTGTGTGCCGAGTGGCGTCGAGTTCGCGACCAGGTCGGCTGCGCGGATCGGGCTCAGCAGCGGGTCGGAGTCGTGGCGCACGGTGATCGGCCAGGCCGCGGCGTCGTGGTTGAGCCCAGGCGGCGCGGCCGTGCGCACGAACACGTCGTGCATGGGCGTGACCAGGCGGCCCGCGTCGAGCCGGGACAGATCGGTGAAGAGCCGGGCGTCGAGTCCCGACCCACCGAGCATCTGCCCGAACGGGGTCTCTACCGCACCAGGGCCGTAGAGCGGCAGCGTGCGGATCAAGTCGCCGACCGCCGTCGGCTCACAATCGGCTTGCGCGAGCAGCGGCGGCCAGGCCGCGCCCGGCAACCACCCAAGCCCCGCAGCTCCGGCGGCCCGGGTCAGGAAGTGGCGCCGCGAGACGGCCGCCTCGTGGCGCGCCGGGGCGAGGCGCGCTCTGGAGCGCATGTCCCGAATTATTCCATACGTGCTCGCTATAATTGCGGGATGGCACACTGGTCGTTGTCACGAATCCTCGCCACGGCACTGGTCGTGGTCGGTGCCGCCGGGGGCCTTGCCGGTCAGCAGGCGCCGCCAGGCGGGCAACCGACCTTTCGCACCGGCGTCACGGCCGTCACGACCGACGTGATCGTGCGGGACCGCGACAGCCGGTTCGTCTCGGACCTCAACAAAGATGAACTCTTCGTGGTCGAAGACGGCGTGGCGCAGACGATCACGTCGTTTGCCCTGGTGCATGGCGGCCGCACCTACAATCTCCTCTCGCCCGCGCTGCTCCCAGCGGCGCCCGAGGGCATCGTGCTCCCGGCCAAGCGTCGTACGGTCGAGGACACGGCCGGTCGCGTGCTCGTCATCTTCGTCGACGACGTGCACTTCGAACCCGAGTACACCCCGCACGTGCGGCGCATCGTGCAGGACCTTGCCGACAATCTGCTGCACGACGGCGATCTCGTCGCCATGGTGTCGAGTGGGCCGTCCAGCATCTCGACCGGTCTGACCTACGATCGCAAGCTGGTGGCCGCCGCGGCCACCAAGATCCGCGGCAGCGGCCTGACGTCGCAGGAGATCTTCCGGACGCTCGAGACTGGCCAAGGACCCGCCGATGTCCGCAACCGGGCGCAGATGGCGTTCTACGCGGCCTACGACCTGCTCGGTGAACTCGATCAGATTTCGAACAAGCGCAAGGCGTTTCTCTACATCAGCACCGGCTACGACTTCGACCCCTTTGCCGAAGGGCGGAAGGGCACCGACCGGGTCATGGGCGGACGTTTCGCGGAGCCGACGCGGTTCATCAACAAGGACCAGGAAGACAATCCGTACTTCCAGTTGCCGCGGATCAACGCCGATATCGACCTGTTCGCCTACATGCGCGAGCTCACCCTGTCGGCCAACCGGGCGAACGTGAGCATCTACTCGATCGACCCGCGGGGGCTGAGCGGCATCGTGGATGCCGGGAACTACCTCGATCAGAGCGAGTGGCGGACCTACCTGCAGAAGACGCAGAGCACGCTGCGCTTCATGGCCGAAGAGACCGGCGGCTTTGCGGTCGTCAACGTCAACGACTTCGCGTCGGAGTTCAAACGCATCGACGCCGAGACCAGTGACTACTACGTGATCGGCTACTCGTCGACCAACCCGGACCCGCTGAAGCGCGTCCGCCAGATCGAGGTGAAGAGCTCCAGGAAGGACGTCAGCGTGGCGGCGCGTCGTTCCTATTCACTGAAGACGCAAGGTACTCCGGTGCGTCCACCGGCGGCTGCCGTCAAGAAGCGATAGCGTCCATCACCGTGGCGCCTGCACGACCGCGAGCCAGTCGCGGATCAGTGCCGCGTGTGGTCCGCCGTACTCGATGTAGGCTGCGGCCAGGGGCTCGAAGCGGGATCGCAGGTCGGGCAGGCTGGTGCGCAGCACGTGCGCAGCAAAGAGGGCATGCAGTCGCAGGAAGTCGCTGTCCGCGTCGGGCCCTCCAGGTAACGGCGCGGCGTCGAGCACCGCGATGGCCTCCGCGAAGCGCCGCGTGGCAATCAACGTGGTCGCGAGGGCGCGCTGTGCGGTGCGGTCGCTGGGGTCTGCATCCAGGGCGGCCGTCGCCATCGCCGCGGCCCGCGCCACGTCCTGGCGGCGCAGGTACGCGTCCACCAGCAGGGGCGCGACCACCGTGTCCGGGATGCCGCCCTCCCGCGCGGCATTCCATGCCTCCACCGCCGCCAGATCGTCGCGCAGAAGCGCATGGGTCGCGCCCAGGAGCATGCGCAGCGGGGCGGCGGGCGCGCCCTGGGCGGCCGCCTGGGTCAGCCGGGCGGCGACAGCGCGCGGGGAGTCGCCGAGCCCATAGAGCCCGAGCCCCAACAGCACGAGCGCGATGGGCCGCTCTGCCGGCTCCGGCAGCTCGAATCCCAGCAGTTCGGCAAATCGACCGGCCTCCGCGGCTGCCAGCGCGCGCGCCAGCGAGGGGGAGGCGGACGGCGGTCGTAGCGCCCGCACGATGGCCGTGAGGGCGCCTGGTTCGAGCAGGGCCTCCCGCCGGAAGGGCAGGCCCTGAGCTGGGGCTTCGCGCAGGAGACTGGCGGGGGACCCGGCAATCTCGAGCCCCACTTCGGTAACGACGCGACGGCCGGCCAGGTGGTCGACGGCGGTCACATCCAGGCGGTATCGTCCCCGCGGGAATCCGGCCAGCGGCGCACGGACGGCGCCGAACAGAGGGTGGCCGAGGGCGACGTC
>JANORI010000131.1:0-2823 GCA_031415235.1 Acidobacteriota bacterium
CATCAAGTCGCGTCTCGAAGGGCAGTTCGACGTGCTCTACACGCGTCCCAATGGGCGCGTGGCTCACGAGATGATCTTCGACCTGCGGAAATTCAAGGCACACGGCGTCGAAGAGGGCGATGTGGCCAAACGCCTGATCGACTACGGCTTTCACGCGCCGACGGTGTCATTTCCAGTGCCGGGCACGATCATGATCGAGCCGACCGAGAGCGTAGACAAGGCCGAGCTCGACCGCTTCTGCGACGCCCTCCTGTCGATTCGGCGCGAGATCGACGACGTGGTCAGCGGACGCGCCGACGCCGTGAACAACGTGCTCAAGAACGCGCCGCACACGGCGGCCCATGTCACCGCTGACACGTGGACCCATCCGTATTCACGCGAGTCGGCGGCGTACCCTCTGCCGTGGGTGAAGGCCAACAAATTCTGGCCGAGCGTGAGCCGGGTCGACAACCCTTACGGCGACCGCAATCTGATGTGCATCTGCCCGCCGATGGAGGCCTACGAGGACTAGCGCGGGTGGGAAGGATCTGGGCCCGCGCACCCGTGTGCTAGACTCGCGCCCGTGCGGCCGATCCGGGTGCTGACGGCGAAGCAGATGCGCGCCGTCGATCGACGAACGATCGACGACATCGGCCTGCCGTCGCTCGTCCTGATGGAAAACGCCGGTCGCCAGGTGGTGGTCGTCCTCGAGTCGCTCATCGACGAGCTGTCGATTCGCTGGGTCGTGGCGCTCTGCGGCACTGGCAACAACGGCGGCGACGGTTTTGTCGTCGCGCGTACGTTGCAGCAGCGTGGCGTCGATGTGTCAGTGGTGCTGATTGGCGCCGCGGCCGACGTGCGCGGCGATGCCCGTGTGAACCTTGACATCATCGGCAGGCTCGGTGTGCCGATTGTCGAAGTGACTGACGCGCACGGCTGGGAACTGCACGCGCCGCAGGTCACCTCCGCCGACATCGTGATCGACGCCATGATGGGCACGGGCCTGAGCCGCGCCCTGACCGGCGTACACGACACCGTGGTCGCCGACCTCAACTCGTCGCCGGCCACGGTCGTCTCCATCGACGTGCCGTCGGGGATGTCGGCCGACACCAACGAACTCATCGGACCGGCCGTGCGCGCCGATATCACCGTGACCCTGGGCGCGCCCAAGATCCCCCTCGTACTACCGCCGGCCGAACATGCCGCGGGCGACGTGGTCGTGGCCGATATCGGCATTCCATTCTCGGTCATCGACGAGGCCGACGGACCGCAGCTCTACCTGCTGACGCGCGATTACGTGCGGACGCTGGTGCCGGCGCGTGGCCCCGAAGCGCACAAGGGCGACTTCGGACGCGTCGTCGTCGTGGGCGGATCGCGCGGCATGACCGGCGCTGCCGTACTCGCGGCTCGGGGCGCGTTGCGGTCGGGCGCAGGACGCGTCACGGTGGCGACGCCGGCATCGGTGCAATCGATCGTGGCGGGCCAGGGCGTGGAGTTCATGACGCATGGGCTGCTCGAAGCCGACGGCGTGTGCCGACGGGAGGCCGTAAGCGAGGTACTCGCGCTTGGTGCAGACGTTCTGGCCGCGGGCCCCGGGCTCGGAACCGGCCCACTCGTGACGGCGTTCGTGCGCGAGCTCATCGAGCGGTGCCACGTGCCGCTCGTCCTCGACGCCGACGCGCTCAACGCGTGCGCGGGTGAGGCCGCGATCCTGACGGGGCGCGACGACCGGCCCCTGATCATCACGCCGCACCCCGGTGAGATGGCGCGGTTGCTTGGCTGTTCCACCGACGATGTGCAGGCAAATCGGCTGGGCCTCGCCGTGGAGTTCGCGACGACGCACCACGTGTACGTCGTGCTCAAGGGCTACCGCACGATCATTGCGCTGCCCGACGGGCAGGCCTTCGTGAATCCCACCGGCACGCCAGGCATGGCCACCGGTGGCAGCGGCGACGTGCTCACGGGCATGGTCGCGTCGTGGGTCGGCCAGCGCATGGACCCTGGGCCGGCGTGTCAAGTGGCGGTCTACCTGCACGGCGCCGCCGGGGAACTGGCGGAGGCCGACGAGGGCGACGTGTCGATGATCGCCGGCGACATCGTGACTCACATCGGCGAGGCGCTACTGGAACTCACCGCGCGTGAGCACGTCGCGGCGATGGCCGAGTGAACAGCCGGATCGAGACAGTGGGCGAGGACGGCACGCTCGAGCTCGGGGCGGCGCTGGCCGCCACGCTCGGAGCGGGCGATGTCGTGCTGCTGCGTGGCGACCTCGGTACGGGGAAGACCGTCTTTGTGAAGGGCCTGGCGCGTGGCTTGGGCCTGTCAGCTGATGCCGTGACGAGCCCGACGTTCACGTTGGTGCACGAGTACCGCGGGGGGCGCCTGCCGCTCGTGCATCTCGACCTCTACCGGATCGAGCGTATCGAGCTCGACGAGGTGGGCTTCGATTCGGTACTGGCCGAGTCGGGCGTGCTCGTGGTGGAGTGGGCCGAGCGCTTGACGCGCGAGCCCGCGGGCGCCGTCGTCGTCGGCATCACCGACCGCGGCGGCGATACCCGCGATATCTCGATTGGGCCGGCATGACGGAGGATCGCCACTACCCCGAGCCGGTCCGCCTGCGCCCGGATGTGCGCCTGGCAGCGGAGGCCGCGACGTGCTGATTGTGTGCGGCGAATCGTCCGCCAGCTCACGGCGTCGCCAACCGGCGCCCTATTCCGTCCGGTAATTCGGGGCTTCCTTCGTGATCGTCACGTCGTGCACGTGACTCTCACGCTGGCCCGCTGGGGTAATTCGCACGATGTGCGCGTCGCGCTGCAGGTCGTCGATGGTGCCGCAGCCGCAGTA
>JANORI010000132.1:0-5687 GCA_031415235.1 Acidobacteriota bacterium
GTGCCGAATTGCAGGAAGCCCACAGCCGACAGCACCACTGTGACGATCAGCGGACCGAAGTAGGGCACGATGTTCAGCACGCCTGCAAACACGCCCCACACCGCCGGCTGTTCCACCGCCAGCCACCAGAGCACCACACCCGTCACCGCAGCAACCCCGGCCGAGGTGATCACTTGGACCCAGATGAATTGGGAGATGCGGTGTGCGATGTCGTGCAGGATCTGCACCGTAATCCGTTTGCTGCCGAGTGTCTCCATGCGGCTCACGAGCTTGCGCTTGAAGGCGTCGCCGTCGCTGAGCAGGAACACGGCCAGGAACAGCACCATGAGCGCTTGCGCTGCCAGTTGCACCGCTCCGACCCCGCCGGCCCAGAGCCACTCCGACGTGCGCAACGGCTCTGAGATTTCGACCCGAAGCGCGCCACTCGAAGGTGGCGGACGGGCGGTGGTCTCGGCGGCCGCGCGATCGATGGCTCGAGCGGCGTCCTGCACCTTGGCGAGCGCCGACGGACCAGTGCCTCGCGTTTGCGCCTCGCGCAGTACCGATCGCAGACGCTGGGCGCCGAGCGGCACTTTGGCGATCACCGCGTCGACTTGCGGCCAGAGCGCCACACCCCCGCCGCCGCCGACCGCGATCACGGTCAGCACGGCAATGGTGGCCCCGATTCCGCGGGCAACGCCCGCCCGCTCGAGGCCGGTGACGACCGGGTCGAGGGCGTAGAACAGGAAGACGGCGAGCACCAATGGCAACAGCACCGGCGCCGCGAAGTACAACAGCGCCGTGGTCGCGCATGCCGCAATCAGGCGCACGGCCGTCGCGACGCGCTGCAACCCGTCCGCGACGCCACGCCCGTCTGGACGGACGCGGGCCACGTGGGTCATGTCTGCCAGACGCCCCGTCCCATCCGCGTGATTCATGTGGTCCTCGAACCGTGATCAGGTGGTTGCCGACCGGATTCCCTGGGCGGCGACCTTCACCATCTCGCGAGCGGTCGATTCCACGGCCTCGGTCGCGCGATCGACGCTGACGCCGATGTCGGCGACCTCGACGCCGGCGCGGTCGGCCAGGTCACGGAGGCGACGCCCCACCGCGGCGCGCAGCGTGCCGACGGATTCGCCGATGTCCTCGCGCATGCTGGCGCCGGTCTTGGGAGCGAATAGCAGCGCCACACCGGCGCCTAAGGCCAGGCCGGCTACGATGCCGATCGCGAGATTGGCTGACGTAAGCAGGACGGCCTGGAACGCGAGTGCCGTGGCAATGACGATGACGGCGGTGTGGATCGTGGGGTCGGCTTGCATCATGGCGTCACTGGCAGCAAAGCAAAGCGCGTGCCGCGGGCGTTGGCCCTGAACGCCGGTCCGCATGGCAACGGGCTACCAGGGGACGGGCACCAACGTCGAGCCGAGCGACGGCGTCGATCTCCACTCGGTTGCCAAAACGGCCGCCCTCAAAGCCGAACGGGAAGCGATCGACCAGACGCTCGTCCGCTTTCGGCGGAACCGGCGCAAGGCCGCCGCCTATCTCAACGTGAACTACAAGACGCTGCTCAACAAGATCAAGGAGTGCGGCATCACCGCTTCTGAGCGGTCATGACCCGGTTGCGCGACTGCCACTCCTCGGTTGCGGGTTTCTCAGGTTGAGGCCTCGACGTGCTCATTCACACCGCGTTTGTATGGCCTCGCTCTTGCATTTTGCCGAGTACTCCGTTGCCCTTGCTCACGACGAGCAGGGAAGATGCGGGCGTCAGGGAGAGTTGATGATGAAGCCGTTTGCTGTGCTGCTCGTGGTTCTGGGGCTCGCCGGCCTGCTCTATGGCGGGTTCTCGTGGACAACCAAGGACACGATCATCGACGCAGGTCCAATCAAGATCACGAACGACAAGCGTGAGTCCTTGCCGATCTCGCCAATCGCCGGGGGACTCATTCTGGTGGCGGGCGTGGCCTTGCTGCTCCGGAAGGGGAACGCATGAGCACCACGCTGCCGGAGCCGTGCTGACCTCGTTTGCCCTCGCCGGGCTGCTCCTGTCGGTGCTCGAGGCGGCGAGGGCCAGACGGTCATTCGCGCCTTCTCGTCCACGGGCCTGGCCATTGGCTTGGGCTGCGTGTTCTTTGGCGTGACCGGACGGCGCTTCTTCTACCACTACCGGTCGCCGCATGCGCCGCCTGCGGACATGGATCCCAGGCAGGCGCACGAGTCGCACGAGCCGCGCTAGTCCCTGGGGAGCAGCACCGGCTGCTCGAGACGCAGACGCAAGACACTGCCAGCCGGCAGATGTGCGCGTGGCCGGGTCAACCGACGTGACCTGCCCAACACACAGCGATCTGGCTGGCGCGAGGGGGTGCGAGTGAGGTGGAAGTCACCTCAGTCCTGGAGCACGGCGGTCAGCGAGTGATGGACGGTCATGGGACGGTCGCCGTGGTAGTCGATGAACCCGCGCTTCTTGAACTTGTTGAGGAAGAAGTTCACGCGGGAGCGGGTGGTGCCGACCATGTCGGCAAGCGTCTCCTGGGACAGTTTCGGCACGACGCGCGGCGCGTGGTTGGGGCCCGCGCCGCGGGCCAGCACCAGGAGGGTGCGGGCCAGGCGCTGCTCGCTGGTATGGAAGAGCTGATCGAGCAGGTCCTCTTCCATCCGGATGTGGCGCGCGAGCATGTGCGACAGGAAGCGGGCGGCCAAGGCGGGCTGTCGCTGGAACAGGGGCAGCAGCGAGGCTTTGGTGATGGCCAGCACGACGCTGGGGGCGAGCGCCTCCGCGCTGCCCATCCGCAGACGTTGTCCCGCCAGACAGCCCTCGCCGAAGAACTCGCCGGGGCCAAGCAGCGCCACGACGGCGTCGCGGCCGGTGGCCGACACGACCGAGAGCTTGACGAGGCCGCTCTGAATGTAGAACACGTCGGCGCCGGCCTCGCCCTGACGGAAGATGGCGGCGCCGCGCGCGTAGGGCGTGATGGTCTTGGACGTTCCGGCCGAGGCCAGATAAGTCGGTACGTCGAACGCGGGGACAGCCGCATCGTCCGTGTCCCGTCTGGTGGCCAGGTCCGCCCGGGCGGCGTCCGGGCGCGCCAGCCGGCTGGGCCAGCTCCGAGGTGGACTGAGCCGGTGCAGGCCCGGCTGCTGTGCTTGGGTCGGGGCGTGCTCTTTATAGGTGGTCGCGGTGCTCATTTGGCTCATATGGGTGGTCCCTGGCCGTGTCAAGAGCACCAACCGTGCCAGGACGCCGGTCATCGGCGTGCCGCCGTCCAGCGGCGGCGATGTCTCGTTCTGAACAGCTGTCTTGGAGCACAAGCGCTACCCTGCGGTCATGGCACCGGAACACCACTCGCCAGACCCCCTTCCGCAGGCCGAAGAACGCAGGCGGAACGCGGAGGAAGGGCGCCAGGGCGCCGAACACAACCGCGTCGTGAGCGAAGACCAGCGGATGGTGGCGGAGTCGCACCGGTTCGACGCTGAGTCGAGCCGGCAAGCCGCGGAGCAGTTCCGACGCCTCGCCGAGGACTCCCGCAACGTACGGAACGAGCACCTCGCGGCCCTGGAAGGACTACGACAGGAGCGGGAGAGCCTGCGTCAAGAGCGGGAGGGTCTGCGCGAAGTCGGCGAGGGGGCTCGCCTTGCCGCCGAGGATGCCCGCGGCGCGGCCGACGCGGCTCGGAAGGCGGCCATGGACGCCGTGCGCGCCACCGCGGACAGCTTGCAGTCGACGCTCGAGCACATGACGCTCGTGGAACGGCTGCGGCGGTCTGGGTGCGACGTCCCCGACGTGGATCCCCGGGATGCGAACTGACGCCGCCTGTGCACAACCGCACAGCCGCGCGTCACGCCACCAACTAGGATCCGGATTCAGAAAGGGGTTCGATATGTTGTCGACGCTGGTCGTGGTTCTACTCGTTCTCTGGCTGCTCGGTGTCACGACGGCCTACACGCTGGGAGGCCTGATTCACGTGCTGCTGGCGATTGCCATCATCACGTTCTTGCTCAGGGTGATTCAGGGCCGCAACCCGCTCAAGGGATAGCGGCGTCGGCAGCCCCGGAGGGCACGACGCTCGTCAGGACGTCCTCCAACTGCTCCATGCGAGCGGGCTTCACCAGGTGGTGGTTGAAGCCCGCTTGGCGCGACGCGTCACGGTCGGTATCCTGCCCATAGCCGGTCACGGCCACCAGCACGACATGCGCGAGTGTGGGATCTTGCCGAATTCGCTTCGCGACCTCGAAGCCGCTCAGGCCCGGCAAGCCAATGTCCAGCAGCGCCACGTCGGGCAGGTAGTCTTTCGCCGCGGCCAGGGCCGAGATCCCGTCGTACGCCGTGCGTACGTCGTGCCCCAATGCCGTCAACAGCATCGCGAAGCTGTCGACCGTATCGACATTGTCATCCACCGCCAGCACCCGCAGTGGCCGGCCGGCCGGCCGGTCGGCTTTGTGGCCCAGCGCCGGCAGCGCCGGCGTAGCGGCGACGGCGACTGGCAGGCGCACGACGAACTCGCTGCCTTCGCCCACCACGCTGTGGGCTTCGACGGTGCCTCCGTGCAGGTCCGTCAGTCGATGCACCAGGGCCAGGCCGATGCCGAGTCCGCCTTGCGAGCGGTCCAGGGACCGAGTGGCTTGGGTGAAGAGGTCGAAGATCAACGGCAGCAGATCCGGGGCGATGCCCACGCCGGTATCGCGCACGCGCACCACGCACTCGTCGCTCTCGCGTTGCACCGTCAGCCAGATGCGACCGCCTTCATCTGTGTACTTCGCGGCATTGGCCAGCAGGTTGACGACGACCTGTTCCAGCCGCGCCGCGTCGGCATTGAGCCAGATCGGCTCGGGGGGCAGCGACACGATCAGCTCGTGGCGACGCTGCGTGACGACCGGCCGCACGGTTTCGACCGCGAGCTCCACGATGTGGCTCACGGCGACGTGTTCGCGGCGCAGCCGCACCCGGCCCGTGGTGATGCGCGAGACCTCGAGCAGGTCGTCCACGAGATGCTGCAGGTGTCCGAACTGGCGTTCGATGATGCTGCGGGCCTGGCGCTGCACCGGGTTCTCACTCGCCTGCTGGAGCCCCAACAGCTGCACCGCATTGGCGATCGGCGCCAGCGGGCTGCGCAGCTCGTGACTCAGCATCGCGAGGAACTCGTCCTTGCGGCGGTGCAGGTCCGACAACTTCGCCTTCTGTGCCTGAATCTGGTCTTCGACGCGGCGACGCTCGGTGACATCGCGGGCTGAGGCGAACACGCCCTGCAGCCGGCGATCGCGGTCGTGAAACGTGGTGGCGTTGTATGACACGACGGTTTCCCGGCCGTCTCTGGCACGTGCGGTGAGCTCGAAGTCGGTGACCTTGCCTGCGGACAGCACCAGCTTGATGCCCGCCTCGGCCCGCTCCGGATCGGTAAAGTAGTTCTTGAACGGCGCGCCGATCAGCTCGTCGCGCGTGCAGCCGGTGAGCAGTTCCATCTGCCGATTGACGTCGGTGATGTTGCCACGCGGATCGGTGGTCATCAACGCATCGATATTGGACTCGATGAGCGACCGGGTGTAGAACTGCTGGTCGCGCACACGCTGATCGAGCAGGAGGCGCTCGGCTTCCACCTGCTTGCGCGCGGTGTTGTCGGTGCCGATCAACAGGTAACCGATGATGGCGTCCTGCGCGTCGCGCAGCGCCGTGACGGACACCACCGCCGCGAACCGGCTCCCATCCTTCCGGATGT
>JANORI010000133.1:0-6654 GCA_031415235.1 Acidobacteriota bacterium
CCACCGCGGTCGCCGCGGTCACCGCCGCAGTCGCGACGGTGGGCACGGTCGTGGGCAGCGTGGGTTCGCTCCAGAACCGCCTGCAGTACTCCATCGGCCTGGCGCAGTACCAGTCGGTCAACACCAAGGCGGCCGAGAGCCGCATCCGCGACGCCAACATCGCCGAGGAATCGGCGAACCTCACCCGCTACAACATCCTGACGCAGAGCGGCATCGCCGCCCTGGCCCAGGCCAACCAGCAGAGCTCGTCGGTGCTCTCGCTCCTCCGCTAAGACCGGGAGCCGTCATCGCGTGACCTGACGGGCGGGCGCCCCCACCGCCTGCCCGTCATTTCACCATGGCAGGCCTTTCGCACGGCATCTCGGGGACTGGTGCGCGCGGCGCACCGGCGAAGGAGGACACGTGGGTTCCCCAATCACGCTGAGTGGCTTCAACAACATCGACTTCAATCTGATCCTGACGAGCATCATGCGTCAGGAAAGCCAGCCGCTCGAGGCCCTGCAGACGCGGCAGGCCTCCCTCCAGTCGCGCGCCAACTCCTTTGGCGTGCTCGCCACGCGGGTGGCGACCTTGCAGTCGGCGGCGGCCAAGCTCGCCAGCGCCACCGACCTGGCCGGCTTCAAGGCCACGAGCACTGACGCCTCGGCGGTGTCGGTCTCTGCCACCTCGTCGGCCATGACAGGCCGGTACGACGTCGTCGTCAACGAACTGGCGCGCTCGCAGGTCACCGCCTCGAACACCGTGGCTCCCGACGCCGACACGACCATCGTGGCCTCCGGCGGGTCGCTGACCATCGGCGGCGTCACCGTCACCCTGACCGGCGCCGTCACCTTGCGTCAGCTGGCCAACGCCATCAACGCCACGAGCAATCCGCCGGCTCGAGCGTCGGTCGTGCAATCGGGACCGTCGAGTTACCGGCTCGTGCTCTCGGCTGCCGCCACCGGCCTGACGAGCGCCTTCACCGTGAGCAACAGCCTTACCGGTGGCTCCGGCGTTGCCTTCACCGACACCGATAGCGACGGCGTCTCGGGCGACGACGCGGCCGACAACGCCGTGCAGGCCTCGAATGCCGACCTGCTCGTCAACAACATCCAGGTCACGAGCTCGACCAACACCATCGACACTGCCATTCCCGGGGTCACCATCACGGCCTTCAAGAAGAACCCGGCCGCCACTGTCGTGGTTGATGTTGCCGCCGACTCGGCGGCGCTCAAGGACAAGGTCACGTCGTTCATCGGGAGCTACAACGACCTCGTGAAATTCGCGACCGACCAGGCTAAGTCCGCTGGCCGCGGCGATCAGGCCAGCATCGGCCGCGACCCTTTGCTATCGCAGATTCGCAACCAGCTACGTGGGACGTTGACGTCCGAGTTCACCACCGGCGGAACCCTCACCGCACTCTCGCAGGTAGGCATCGAGTTCACCCGTCAGGGCACACTCGAGCTCAACGAGTCGAACTTCTCGGCCGTGGCGGGCAACGCCACGGAACTGGCGAAGCTCTTTGCCGGCACGACCGGCACGCCCGGCGCGTTCGCCACCCTCGACACGCTGCTCGACGCCTACTCGCAAAGCTCCGGGCTGCTGCCCGGTGCCCGCCAGCAACTGACGGACCAAGCGTCGCGCTTGTCCGACAGTATCGCCCGCATGCAGGAGCGGTTGGCCACGCGCCGTGCCGCCTTGCAGCGCGAGTTCACCGCAGCCGACGCCGCCATCAGCCAGCTGAAGAACCAGAGCGGGTCGCTTGCCTCGTTTGGCGCCTCGCTCTAACGCCTCCAACGCGCGCCACCGGAGAGACGACGTCATGTCAGCGCATCGTGGACTATCGACCTATCGCCAGACCCAGGTGCAGTCGCGCACGCCGCTCGAACTCGTCGTCATGCTCTACGACGGCGCGCTCACGTTCCTGAGTCTCTCGCGCGAGGCGATCGAACGCCGGGACGTGGCCGCCCGGCGCGACACGTCCTCGCGGGCACTGGCCATCATCTCGGAGCTCCAGAGCACGCTCAACCTGGCCGAAGGCGGCGAGATCGCGCAGCGGCTCGATGAGCTCTACGGCTATGTCAACGCCTGTATCCTGCAGGCCGCGCGTGACAACACAATCGGGCCGCTCGACGACGCGATCCGCGTGCTCGAGACCCTGCGCGACAGCTGGGACAGCATCGCGTCCGCGCCCGGCCAGGCCTCCGTGCGAGGGGCGGCGTGAACGATCGCGACCTGGCCGACAGCCTCTTGCAGTACCGGGCGGGTCTGGAGGCCGAGATCGCGCTCCTGGTCCAACTCGAGGTCGTGGCCGCGCGTCAGCGCGGCGTGACGGCCCGTCGCGACTTCGAGCAACTCGGCGCCGAGGGCGACGAGCGCGACCGGCTGACTCGCGCGCTCGTGTCGCTCGAAGAAGGGCTGCTACCCGTGCGCGCCAACCTGTCTCGCGCGCGCGACCTCGTGACCCGCTTTCCCGGCTACACCGACGTGCTCGCCCTTCGCCAGAAGGCCGGAGCGCTGGTGGCGCGCATCCTGGCCACCGACGAGGAATCGATGCAATCGCTGGCCGATGCGGAGCTGGCGCGACGGGCCGCCGTCGCGAGTCTGGAGCAGGGCGAGACCACGCTGGCGGCGTACCGCCGCGTGCTCACGCCGTCACTGGGACACGCCTCCCTCGTCGACCGGCACGGCTGATCGCGCCTGCGGGGCCCAAGGTCTCTCGCGGTGCGCATGCACCACCAGCACCGCTGTGGGTGCTACGCGGCCGGCTCCCCAACCGCATGGGTCTGCACGCCGCTGTGCACCAGGGTCGCGGTCACGAACGCGCCGCGCAACTCGAACCCCTGATGGGCGTACAGCCTGCGTGCCCGGATGTTCGTGTCACTCACGAGCAGCGAGAGCCGCCGGAACCCGTGGCTAGCCACGCCGTCCATCACCGCCGCCAGCAAGCGTCTGCCGAGACCCGTTCCGCCCGCCTGCGGGCGCACAGCGAGCTGTGCCAGGTGCGCAGTGGTGGCCGACACCCGGGTCACAATCGCTACGCCATCAAGTCCGCCGCCAGCGGCAGACGCGAGCGGTGACAGCTCTGGCAGGAACTGCCCGCAGCCAGTCGCGAGCGTGAGCTGCTGCACGTAGTGCCGCCAGTCGGCCAGCGCGCCTGAAGGCGCGAACGCGCGACGGGAGTCGACCCCGTAGGCGACGCGCAGCACCTCGGCCACGTCGCCGAGAGCCTCATCGCGCCATGTGGGCAGCGCCTCGGTGACCGATGCAGACACCGCAAGGTCGCGAACCAGATACTGCGCCAGGCCCACGTGGAATCCCCGCTGCGCGAGGACTTCCATCATGCCGGGCGCCTCGGTGTAGGCAAAGAACAGGGTGCGCCTCGCCAGCGAGGCCGACGGCGAGCTCAGCACGGCGTCGAGCAGGGCCGCCGCCGTCTCCTGCGACGCCGCCACGAGCGCGCCAATCTGTAGTTCGCCGCCGTGCAGCAGGTAGTAGGTCCACCCGGCCACCGCCCCGCTCTGGTCACGAGTGACAAGTCCCGGCACCCGGCCGTTGCGCCGACCGCCGTCAAGAATGTTCCAGGTACCGGTCGTGTCCCAGTCGAGTTGCCCGCGCCAGCGGGCCGCTTCGCGGCGAAAGCACTCCGCCATCTCGACCGACGGCAGGCGCGTCCAATCCTCCACGCGAGGCACGGAACTACTCGACGGGATCGAGCTGTGGGTGCAGACGCAGGCGCCCCGCGATCTGCTCGAGTGAGGCGACTGGCACTGCGGCCGCCGACTGGTTGGCCGCGCGCACCGCATCGTACACCTCGCGCCGGTGGACCGGGACGTCGTGGGCCGCCGTGACGCCGATGCGCACGGCGTCCTTGCCGATGCGCAGCACTCGCACTTCGATGCCGTCGCCGATGACGATGGCCTCGTCGCGCCGCCGGGTGAAGACCAACATGATCAGTCGCCGTCCAGGGGGTGGTCGGCAGCGTAGCCGGTGTCGGCGTGCATCACTTGCAGACCCACCATGCGCCGGGGATTGATCGCGATAGGCGCCTTGAGGTTCACGCGCGCCGCCGCGTCGTCGATGTGCACGACCGCCAGCCAGAGCAGCGTCTCACCGCCGGCCAGGCCCAGCCGACGGCGATCGGCGTCGCCAAGCGGCGTCTGGAAGCCCGGCACGACACGGTGGGGGTCGAGCGTGAGGAACGACGGCTCCGGCGCGTCGATGCCGTGCAGGCATGTGAACGGATCGAGCGCCGGTGCCGACACGAGCACGAACCGCCGGCACTGCTCGAAGCCGGGCAGGCCGTGAGCAAACGTCATGACGTCGTCCGGATCGACGGTGAAGGTGCCGAACCGGGTGACGATCTCGAGTTCTGCCGACGGGGTCATTCGTGCCTACCTCAGGTAGTCCAGGAGCGAGGTGCGTGACGCCGTGCCGACCGCGCCGAGCGCCGCCCGGTACGCCACCTCGGCGCGGTTCATCTCGGCAATGGCACTAGCCAGGTCGGCGTCCTCGTCCTTCGACACGCGCGTGAGCACGGCGAGGCGGGCCGACGTCAACTGCAGCTGGCCCTCGGAGACGCTCTGTTCATCGACGCCGACCTGACTCTGCGTGCGCGTCGCGCGGTTGAAGGCGCGGCCCAGGGCGTCGATGCCCGCGCCGATGCCCACGTTGTTGCCCGCGCGCACCGCGACGATGAGCGTCTCGAGTTCGTCGAGCACGTTGGTGACATCAGCGCCCTGCGCCACCGCCTGACCATCGACGGCGATCGCGACGGTCCGCCCTGCACCTACCTCGACGCGCACCGGAGTGTTGTCGCCCTGGTAGATCCAGGCGCCGGCCACCTTCGCGTACGGCGGCGTCGTGGCCTGGGCGCCGCCAAACACGTAGGTGCCGCGAAACGTCGTGTTCAGATGGCCCACGAGCGCGTCGCGCACGCCCTCGAGCGTCAGGGCCGCAGCGTCGCGCGACGCCTGCGTCGCGGTGGTGCCCCGTACCGAGACCGCCGCGACGGTGGCCTGCTGCAGCTTGTCGATCACCGCGCCAAGCGTCGTGTCGAGGGTCGTCAGCTTCGCCGTCGCCGAGTCGGCCGTGCGCGAATAGCTCTCGATCGCGCGCATCTCCGCGCGGCCCTCGACCGCGCGCCCCATCGCCGCCGGATCGTCGCTCGCCTTCTCGAGACGTTTGCCGCTCTGCACCTGCTGCCTGGCGCGCGCGAGCTGCCCGGCGGCGGTGTTGACGTATTCGATGCCGCCATACGCGGCGCTGAAGGTGACGCGCATCACAGGCCTCCCACGGTTCGCATCAAGGTCTGCAACATGTCATCGACCGCCGTGAAGTACTTCGCGTTTGCCTCGTAGGCGCGCTGGAACTTCAGCATCGACGCCGCTTCCTCGTCGAGCGACACCCCCGACACCTGGTCGCGCAGCCGCTCCACCTGGCTGAGCACGTCGCGACGGCTGCCCTGCTGGGTCTTGGCGCCGTCGGCGTCACTCCCCACACGGTAAGCGAGCTGGGCCCAGCCTTCGGTGAAGGTGGCCGTGCCGCCCGACAACACGGGCCGACTGCGCAGCGCCGCGATGGCCAGCGCGACCTGGTTGTCACCCGGCGCGCCAGTCTGCGACGCCGCCACCAGACTCGGATTGCCCTGGACGGCGGCAGAGACGGCGAGCCCGGCCGCGGCCCCCGCCACGCCGGCCGGCGGCGTGAAGAACGCGGTGCCGGCCGCGCCGTTCAGGTCGAAGCCCCCCTGATGCAGCGTGTTCACTTCCTGCGCCACGCCGAAGGCGAGCTCATCGAGGCGTGTCTGGTATCCCGGAATCAGCGTGTCGCGGGCATAGAGCAACCCACCGATGCGCCCGCTGGTGATCTCGCTCGTGACCTGGGCGCCGCCAAGCGACAGCGTCGCCAGGCCGCCCGGGCCATTGCCGACGGTGACGTCGTAGGTGGAGCCCCCGATGACCAGCGCGCGTCCGGATGGGATGGTCACGTCCACCCCGCCGTCGGCGCGCGTCAGCACGCTCACCGCGGTGAGACCCGACAGTTCCTCGATCGCGGTGAGCTGCCGGTCCTTCAGCGCCTCGACGTTCGCGCCGTTGGCGGCCGCAAGGGCGTCGTTCAGGGCGGCGATCTGCTTCGAGAGACTGTTGACCTGCTGCACGGCGTCGCGCACGCCGGTGTCGGCATGGCGCACGCTGTCGGCCAGTCGGCTGGCCGTCTGTGTGAACGCACTGGCAAGCTGGGTGCCCTGGAGGATGACGCCGTCGCGCGCGGCGGCCGACGTGGGATCGACCGAGAGCGCGGAGAACGCGTCGAAGAACGACGCGAGGCGCCCGTCGATGCCCTGGCCCGGCGCGCCAATGGCGGTCTCGACCAGCGCCAGCGTGTCAACCATCGCCCCTTCGCGAGACAGGTCTGGAATCGCGGTGCGCACGCGGGTGTCGAGCACGCGGTCGCGCAGCGCTCGCGTGCCAACCACTTCGACACCGCCCGCACCGTAGACCACTTCCGCCAGGTCGAGCCGTCGGCGGGTGTAGCCAGGCGTGTTCAGATTCGCGATGTACTGGCCGGCCACATCCAGCCCCGCACGCTGCGCCTCGAGCGACCGGGCGGCCATGGACAGGCTTGCAAAGAGTCCCGACATCACACCCTCGCCTTCAGCCCGCGTCCGCGCAG
>JANORI010000134.1:0-11293 GCA_031415235.1 Acidobacteriota bacterium
AGTGGCTCGATCTGGGCGTCGACAAGCAGCTCTCGGGCCGCGGCGTCTCCACCTGCGCGACCTGCGATGGGTATTTCTTCAAGGGCGAGCACGTGGCCGTCGTCGGCGGCGGCGATACCGCCATGGAAGAAGCGATCTACCTGGCCAAGCTCGCCTCGCACGTCACCGTGATTCACCGGCGCGACACGCTGCGCGCGTCGAAGGTGATGCAGGACAAGGCGCTCAACGACCCGAAGATCTCGTTCCTGTGGAATAAGGGCGTCACCGACATCAAGGACATCACCAAGGGTGAGGTCACCGGCGTGGTGTTGACTGACACGGTCACCGGCGCGGTGAGCGAACTGGCAGTCGACGGCGTGTTCATCGGCATCGGCCACACGCCAAACACCACGCTCTTCGCGGGGCAGTTGACCCTCAACGAGTCAGGCTACATCCAGACGCACGACGGCTCGCGCACGAACATCCGCGGCGTGTTCGCCGCTGGCGACGTGCAGGATCACGTGTACCGCCAAGCCGTGACTGCCGCGGGCTCGGGTTGCATGGCCGCGATTGACGCCGAACGGTTCCTGAGCGGCGTCGGCCACTAGCGGCTAGTCGATCCAGCCGCCGCCAACCACAATCTCGCCCTCGTAGAACACGACGGCCTGGCCGGGGCTGACGGCGGTTTGCGGCGCGTCGAACTCCACCTCTGCGCGCGCGTGGTCGAGCGCGCGCACGCGGGCCGCCGCGGCGCGGTGCCGATGGCGGATCTGTGCGGTCAGCGCCGTCCAGCCACTCGGAGCGTCTCCCGAGATCCAGTTGACCTTCGATGCGGTCAGGGTACGCCGGTCGAGCGCCTCGCGCGGGCCCACGGTCACGGCCTGTGCCGTCGCGTCGATGGCCACGACGTAGAGAGGAACGCCCACCGACAGGCCCAGACCCTTGCGCTGGCCGACGGTGAAGCGGTGCACGCCGCCGTGCGTGCCGAGTGTGCGGCCGGTGTGGTCGACGATCGTGCCGGCGGCTGCGAGCGCAGGCTCGGCGCGCTCGAGGAAGCCGGCGTAGTCGCCATCGGGCACGAAGCAGATCTCCTGACTGTCGGGCTTGTCGGCCACCGCCAGGCCGAGGCGATGCGCGTGCGCGCGCACGTCGGCCTTCGGCAGATCGCCGACGGGGAAGGACGCCGTGGCGAGCTGGGCCTGGGTGAGCGAGAACAGGAAGTAGCTCTGGTCCTTGGCGAGGTCGCGTCCGCGCCGCAGGCGGACGCGCCCATCATCGCCACGCTCGAGTCGCGCGTAGTGGCCCGTGGCCAGGTGCGAGGCGCCGTAGCCGCCGGCGCGTGACAGCAACTCGCTGAACTTCACCTCGCTGTTGCAGTGCGCGCAGGGGATGGGCGTGCGTCCGCGGGCGTACTCATCGATGAAGTTCTGCTGGACGTGCGCGTGGAAGTGCGACTCGAAGTTCACGATGTAGTGCGGGATGCCCAGGCGCGCCGCCACGCGGCGGGCGTCGTGCAGGTCGTCGATCGTGCAGCAGGTGCCGAAGCCGGCGCTGTTGTCGTACAGCTGCATCGACACGCCGACCACGTCGTGACCCTGCTCGACCAGCAGCGCCGCAGCGACCGACGAATCCACGCCGCCCGACATCGCGACGACAATCCGCGTCGCACGCTCAGCTCCCTGCGTCTCGATTCCAGGTCCCCGCACTATCGCCTCGCCAGGCTGCGGAGTTTCGTGACCAGCCGCGGCAGCACGTCGAGCACGTGGTCGATCTCGGCCTCGGTGTTGCCGTGGCCGAGACTGAAGCGCAACGAGTTGAGCGTGCGCTGGTGGGGATGCCCCATCGCCTTGAGCACGTGCGACGGCTCGAGCGTGCCCGACGAGCACGCCGAGCCCGACGACACCGCGACGCCCTCGAGGTCGAGGGCGATGAGCAGCGACTCCGACTCCACCCGGTCGAACGAGATGTTGGTGGTGTTGGGCACGCGCGAAGACGGATCGCCGTTCACTGCCGTGTCTGGCACGCGCCTCAGCACGCCCTGCTCGAGTCGATCGCGCAACGCCGCGAGGCGAGGCGCCGCCTCGGCCGCCGCGGTACGCGCGTACTCCGCGGCCGCGCCCATGCCCGCAATCGCGGGCACGTTCTCGGTGCCGGCGCGACGATTGCGCTCCTGACGTCCCCCCGTCATGAAGGGTCCGAGCCGCACACCGCGCCGCACCCACAGCGCGCCGGTGCCCTTCGGGCCGCCGAACTTGTGGGCCGAGAGTGAGAGCAAGTCCACGCCGAGCGCCTGCACATCGACCGGCAGCTTGCCGACCGTCTGCACGGCGTCGGTGTGGAACAAGGCGCCGCGGTTCTGCGCCAGCGCGGCCAAGGCGGCGATCGGCTGCAGCGTGCCGATTTCGTTGTTGGCGTGCATCACCGAGACCAGCGCGGTCGTATCCGTGAGCGCGGCGGCGAGCGCGTCGGGCTCCACGACGCCGGAACGTCCGACCGGCAGATAGGTGACGCTCCATCCGCGCCGCACCAGCGCCTTTGCGGTCTGCAGCACGGCCTCGTGTTCGATGCTCGAGACGATGACGTGCCGGCGTCCTGCGGGCTCGAGTGCCTCGGCGGCACCCCGGACCGCCGCGTTGTCGCTTTCGGTGCCGCCGGCAGTGAAGACGAGCTCCGACGGCTCTGCGCCGACGAGCGCGGCCACCGCCGCGCGCGCCTCGTCGAGTACAGCCTTGGCCTGCTGGCCGAAGTGGTGCACGCTCGAGGCGTTGCCCCACACCTCGGACGCGACCCTATTGAAGCGGTCGAGAGCGGGCGATATAGGGGGCGTCGTGGCGTTGTGGTCGAAGTAGATGCGCAGCACGTCACCTGGATCGTAGCATTCGCTCTAACCCTCAGCAACAAAAGGACTAGACACACATTTCTTCCGGTGCCTATACTGGCCTTGCTTCGGTCCAGAGCCCATCTCCCAGGTGAATCTCGGCGAGCAGTGCGGGCAGGTCTCTGCCCGATTTGGGGAGGTTTCAGCAATGTGGAAGCGTGATGAGTCGGCCAAGCCGGCAACAACCCCGGCACCGGCACCCGCGCCTGCAGCGACGCCGGCGCACACTCCTGCCGTCCCTAGTGGCGGCGATTACCGTCCGCAGAACGCGAGGGACACTGTGAACATCGGGAAGTCGGTCTTCATCAAGGGAGAACTGAGCGGCAGCGAAGACCTCACGATTGAGGGCAACGTCGAAGGCCGTATCGAGCTCAAGGAGAACACCCTCACCATCGGGCCCAACGGGAAGATTCGTGCCGAAGTGTTCGCTAAGCAGGTCATCGTGCTCGGCGAGGTGACCGGCAACGTGACGGCGACCGAGAAAGTCGACATTCGCGACAACGGGTCGGTGGACGGCGATGTCACGTCTCCCCGCGTGGCGATTGCCGAGGGCGCGCACGTCCGCGGCGCCATCGACATGCAGCGCACTGGTCAGTCCGCTACTGCCGCGGTCAGCAAGCCGGTGGTCAGGGAATCGCCCCCGGCGACGCCCGCGGTCGCAGGTCACAAGGCCGGCGCGTAGCCGACGCACACGCGACGAGGCAGGGGAGCCCCACCCCCTCGTCCTGGAGTGGCTTGTGGCAGGTGGACTGAACGACCTCTTTTTGCGGCTCGGTGGACGGCGCGGCGACACGCCCGGCGAGACCGGTGCGCCTGCCGCGTCGGCCGAGCCCAGCCTGACCTATCCAACCAAGGCCCTCCCGAAGTTTCTCGGGAACATGGCGGCCAAGTCCGCGCCCGCGCTGCTCGACCTGGGGCCGGTCGTTGGCGCCAACGTGTCGTTCTTCGGCGAAGAGCTCGGCTGTCGTATTCGCGTGGAAGACGTCTTCGGCGACATCGAACGGCATGCGGTCAGTGGCACGCTCGACGCGCTGCCCGAGTTTTTCCGCACCCGGTTCAAGAGCGAGCCCGGCACCGTGGACGGCATTCTGTGCTGGGACGTATTCGACTATCTGGAGCGCGCGGCGGCGGCGTCGCTGGCCGCGTCGCTGGCGCGACTGCTCGCCGCCGAAGGGTCGCTCTTGGGGTTCTTCAGCACGGCGTCGGACGCCGGCCGCGCGCAATACACCAAGTATGTCGTCGTGGATCAGGGCAACCTGCGGTATCGCACCTATCCAGGCACGCGCGCGCGTCAGCGCAGCCTGCAGAACCGCGACATCATCAAGCTCTTCGAGAGCCTGCGGGTGTCGGATTCGTTCCTGATGAAGACCAACATGCGGGAGATCCTCTTCCGGAAGCCCGCCTACCTTGCCGGCCTCTAGCGACGGGCGGTGTGGGGACGCGGCGACGCGCACGCGCGTGATACGATGCTCGGTCGGCCTGTAAGTCTTTGTCCCACACGGGGTTGGCTCGTGTCGGCGTTGGCGCGGACCCGGTGGTCCCCCTGAGTCGGATATGGAATCAGACCTTTCGCTCGAGTTCCTCCGCGTCGTCGAACAGGCGGCCATCGCGTGCGCTCACACCATGGGCCAGGGCGATCGGCACGGCTCGGACCAGGCGGCCGTGGAAGCCATGCGGCGCGAGCTCGACACCGTGCCGATCAACGGCACGATCGTCATCGGCGAAGGCGAGCGCGACGAAGCGCCGATGCTCTTCATTGGCGAGAAAGTCGGCCTGGGCGGGAAGGGCAACGGCGGCACTCGCGTGTACGACCAGGTCGACATCGCCGTCGACCCGCTCGAGGGCACGAACCTCTGCGCCACGGGCGCGCCCGATGCCGTGGCTGTGCTGGCGGCCTCCGACGAGGGCGGTCTGCTGCACGCGCCGGACCTCTACATGGAGAAGCTCGTCGTCGGCCCGAGCGCCAAGCACGTCGTCGACCTCGACGCCCCGGTGCGCGACAACCTTCGCGCGATTGCCCGCAGTCTCGGCCGGCAAGTCGACGAACTCACCGTGGTCGTGCTCGACCGTCCGCGGCACGACAAGTTGATTGGCGACATTCGTGCCACCGGCGCGCGCATTCGCCTCATCGGCGACGGCGACCTCTCGGCCGGCATCGCGTCGGCGGTATCCGGCGGCGGCGTGCACGCGGTGATGGGCACCGGCGGTGCGCCCGAAGGCGTGCTCACGGCTGCGGCGATGCGTTGCCTGAACGGCGAGATCTTCGCGCGGCTCGTCGTGGCCACGCCGGAAGACGAAGAGCGCTGCCGGGCGATGGGCATCACCGATCCCAAGCGTGTCTACACGTCGGCCGACCTGGCTCCTGGCGAGAACATCATCTTCGCCGCCACCGGCGTGACCGACGGCAGCTTGCTCAAGGGCACACGGTTTTTCGGCGACGGCATCCGGACCAGCTCGCTCGTGATGCAGAACAACCCTCACCGCATCCGCTTCATCGACAGCATCCAGGTGTACGCAGGCCCCTCGGTGCGCATTCGCTTCTAGCGCGCGAATTGTGAGCGCCGCGATTTCCAGCGTCGACGCCGTGGAGTTCTCTTCGCGGCGCAACGTGCTGGCGGCGGCCGCCGCCAATGGAATTGGCTTTGCCGGCTTCACGCTGGTGATGCCGTTTCTGCCGCTCTACATCCGCGAACTGGGCGTGACCGATGTGTCGGACATCGCGATGTGGACCGGCCTCACGCTGGGAGCCACGCCGGCCGTGACCGCCATCAGCGCACCGCTGTGGGGACGGGTAGGCGATCGCTTCGGCAGCAAGGTGCTCGTCATCCGCTCGCTCGGCGCGTTTGTGGTCACCAAGGCGGCGATGGGACTTGTGACTTCGCCCTGGCAGCTGTTCGCGCTGCGCGCGCTGCTGGGCGTGTTTGCCGGGTACGGCGCGCTGACCACGTCGATGGCGGCCGAGTCGGTGCCGCGGGACCGAATGGCCTCGGCCATCGGCACCGTGCAGGTGGCGCAGCGGCTCGGGCCGGCGATTGGCCCGGTGGTTGGGGGCCTGCTCGCGCCGCTCGTGGGCCTGCGCCGCACGTTCTTCATTGCCGCCGCGTTCTACCTCGTGGCGGTGCTGCTCATCGCGGCGGTGTACCGCGAGCCTCGAACCCGCCAGGCTCGCGCGGCCCAGCGCGGTCTACGCGACGTGTTTCGAGAACTCGCCTCGACGCCAGGCTTCTGGATGGTGTTCGTCGTGATCCTGGGTCTGCAACTCGTCGATCGCAGCTTCGGGCCGATCCTGCCGCTCTACGTGGAGCGCCTCGTGCCGCCCGGCCAGGTGCCGTTGGTGTCGGGCGTGCTGTTCTCCATTGCCGCGATCTTCGCGGCGCTCGGTCACCGCGTGGCCGCACCGCTCCTGCGCCGGTGGTCGCCGCGCGGCCTGATTGCGTGGTCGTCGCTGGCCACGGCGGCCGGGTTGCTGCTCCTCGTGCAGATACCTTCGATCGGTGCGTTTGCCGTGGCGCTGGCAGTGGCGGGCGCGGCCATCGGGGTGGGCATGACGGCGGCGTACACCTCGGGTGGAGCGCTGCTGCCGCCGGACGCGCATGCCACCGGCTTCGGGTTGATGATGACGGCCTCGCTCATCGGACTGGCTGCGAGCCCGATCGTGGCGGGGCTCATCGGCGGACCCGAACTTCGCGTGGTGTTCGAGGCCGACATCGTGCTGCTCGTGCTGCTGGCCGGCGTCGTGTGGACGTGGATGGGGAGCCCCGTCAGTCGTCCGCCGGAGGCGTCCGGTACTTCTGCTTCCTGACGAGACGCTTCGTCTTGTCGTCGTGTCGTCCTCCGGTCTGGCGGGGGAGCGGCACGCGCGGCAGGTTCAATGCGCGTTTTCGCGCGGCGCGGGGCTTCTTGGCGGCCGTCATGTTCAGAATGCGGCCGCGGGCGCTGCAGTCGGGAGGTCGCGGTGGGGCTCATGTGGATGCCACCCTCCGAGCAGCAGCAACAGGGCGAAGCCGATGACGTAGGCGACCGCCACGTGCCAGCCGTGGCGTAGCCACTGGCCAGTCGACTTCGCCTGTGGGAACACATTGGTGACGGCCACCCCTGCCGACGACCCGAACCAGATCATCGAGCCACCGTAGCCCACCGCATAGGCCAGGAAGCCCCAGTCGTAGCCGCCCTGTCGCAGCGCCAGCGCCGTGAGCGGGATGTTGTCGAACACCGCCGAGACGAAGCCCAGGCCAAGCGCCGTTTGCCATGAGGCGGCAGGCAGACGCTCTACCGGCATCATCGACGCGGCGAGCACGAGCGAGAGCAGGAAGATCGAACCGGCCGCGGCACTCGGCAGCGCGGCCCAGTCGGGCTTTCGGTAACCAGCGCTGACGAGAAGCGCCAGCCAGAGGGCGAAGCCGAGCACGGGAAACGCGTCGGCCAGGGCTGGCGCCACGCTGTTCACGCCGATGTTGGCCGCGAGCGCCGTGAGCAGCAGTCCGGCCACGACGGCGATGCGCCCCCAGTCGATGGGGGCCGACTGGGTCGAGGCCGGCCGCATCGGCGCAAACGCATGCTGCTGCCGCGCGGCATACAGGCCGCTGACGAGCAGCGCCGGCACGGCGGCGATATAGGCGTGCGTGACATCGAGCGGCGAGACGCCGTCGATCCACATCATCGTGGTGGTCGTGTCGCCGACGACGCTACCAGATCCGCCGGCGTTCGAGGCGGCCACGATCGCGGCCAGATAGCCGATGTGCACTGCGGGGAAGACGATTTTCGCCACGGTGGCGCCAATGAGCGCGGCGGCGATGTTGTCGAGAAACGACGACAGCACGAAGACAAGACCCAGCAGCGCGAACCCGCCGAACCAGCCCGATGGGAGCACGCGGGGCAGGGCGTCAGGCACGCGGCTCTCCTCGAAATGCCGGGCGAGCAAGGCGAAGCCGGTGAGCAGCAGGCCGAGATTGGCGATGATCACCCATTCGTGGGTCAGATGCGACGCCAGGCCGGCCAGGCCGGCGCCTTCGGGGAACGGACTGAGCAGCACCTTGTAGGCCGCAATCACGACCAGTCCAGTGACGGCCACCCTCAACGTGTGGTGGTGAAAGAGCGCCACGCCCGAGAGGGTGAAGGCAAACAGCACGAAGTCGAAAGGAATCTGGGGCACGCCGTCTCCGCCGAGACCACCGGATGGCGGTCAAGTGTGCGATTATACGCGTGCAGGATCGAGACGCCCATGACCGAACGACGGCTCGCCGCAATCGAGCGCGCAGCACTCGTCGGCCTCGTCACCGGCGCGATGCGCCGGGCCGACGCGGAACAATCGCTCGACGAACTCGCCGCCCTCGCAGGTGCCGCCGGCGCGATCGCCGTCGTGCGTGCCCTGCAGGAGCGATCCACCGCAGACTCGGCCACCTTCATTGGTCGCGGCAAGGCGCAGGCCCTGGCGCTGGCCTGCGCCGAGGCGCGTGTCGACCTCGTCATCGTCGACAACGAGCTCACGCCGGCCCAGTTGCGTGAGCTGCAGGACCTGGTCGGCTGCAAGGTCATCGACCGCACGCAACTCATTCTCGACATCTTTGCCAAGCGTGCGCGCACCCGCGAAGGCAAGCTGCAGGTGGAGCTGGCGCAGCTCCAGTACCTGCTGCCGCGGCTGGTTGGGGCGAGCAGCGCGCTGTCAGGCCTGGGCGGCGGCATCGGCAGCAAAGGCCCGGGCGAGACCAAGCTCGAGATGGACCGCCGCAAGATCCGCACGCGCATCAAAGTGATCGGCGACGACATCGACCAAGTGAGGAAGCGCCGCGGCCAGTTGCGTGAACGCCGCGACAAGGCGCTCGTGCCGACCGTCGCCCTGGTCGGCTACACCAACGCGGGAAAGACCACGCTCTTCAATCGGCTGACCCGTTCCGAGGCTCTTGCCTCCGACGCGCTCTTCGTCACGCTCGATCCGCTGGTGCGCCGCGTGCGCCTGCCCGACGAGCGCGAGATGCTCGTCTCGGACACCGTCGGCTTCATCGATCGGCTGCCGCACGCGCTGGTGGCGGCGTTCCGCGCCACCCTCGAGGAGGCGGCTGAGGCCGATCTCATCGTGCACGTGATCGACGCGTCGCATGCCGAACGCGAACGGATGATCGCGGCCGTGATGCGGGTGCTCGAGAGCGTGGACGCGCTCACGGTGCCGCGCTTCGAGGTCTACAACAAGGTCGATCAGATGACTCGGGACGAACGCGACGCCATCGAACGCAGCGACCCGGCTCGCTTCTGCATCTCGGCCAAGACCGGCGAGGGCTGCCCGGCGCTGGTCGAGGCGATGGCGGCGGCCGTGGCGCTCGACCGTCAGCGCGTGACCGTGGAGCTCGACCCCGACGATCCGGCCGATGCGGAGCGGTTGCGGTGGGTGTTCCGACACGGCAAGGTGGTCTCCCAGGTCACCGTCGGCCACCGGACCCGGATCGATGCCGACGTGCCGCGCCGTCTCTCGGGGCACCTGCAGACTGTCACGCGCGACGTGGCCGCTCGGCGCGGTAGGTCGTCGCCCAGAGCGGGGAGCAAGAGGAAGGCCCGTGCGTAGGCTCGCGTGGGTGCTGGCCACGTGCGTCGCGACCGCGAGTTGCGCGTCCGCCACGCGTGTGGCCACGGTGCCGACGACGCCGCAGTATCCGGACTTCGTCTATCCGGCGCCGCCGCCTGGCACGCCCGCCGCGACGGCGGACCGGCTGGCCCGAGGCTGGCGCCTGCTACAAGCCAACGACGTGGCCGCTGCCGACCGCGAGTTTGCGGCCGTGCTGAAGACGACCGCCGACTTCGCGCCGGCCAAGACCGCCGCCGGCTACGTGGCGCTGGCGCGGCAGCGGCCGGATGAGGCGCTGCCGCATTTCGAGGCCGCCCTGCCGGTTGGACGGGCCTATGCACCCGCGCTCGTGGGACGGGGGCTCGCGCTGCTCGGCGCGGGCCGCGACGACGACGCGCTGGCCAGCTTCGAAGCCGCGGTCGCGGCCGATGAGGGCCTCCCCGAACTGGCGGGCCGCATCGAGACGTTACGGGCGCGCGTGGCGCAAGACCGTGTCGGCCGCGCGGAGCGGGCCGCGGCGGCGGGACGCTGGGACGAGGCTCGCACCGCATATCGTGCTGCTATTGCCGCCTCCCCGGACTCCGCGTTCCTGCACCGGGACCTGGCGTTCATGGAGCGCGCGGCCGGCCGACCGGACCAGGCGTTTGTCGCTGCCAGCGCCGCGCTCGCCCTCGACGCCGAGGACGCGGGCACGCACGCGCTGGTGGGCGACATCCTGGCCCAACGCGGCGATGCCGCGGGCGCAATTGCCGCCTACCGCCGCGCGGCCGCGCTCGACCCGTCGCCGGCCATCGAGGCCGCGATCACGCGTGTGCGGGACGGCGCGCGCGACGCCGCGCTGCCTCCGCAGTACCGTGAGATTGGCGGTCGGCCTCAGGCCACGCGGGCCGATGTCGCCGCGCTGCTTGGCGTGCGGCTGGCCACGACGCTGGCGCGTGCGCCGCAGCGCCAGGTCGTCGTCACCGACGTGCGCGGCCACTGGGCCGACCCGTGGATTCAGGCCGTCACGCGCGCCGGGGCCATGGAGGTGTTTCCCAACTACACCTTCCAGCCGACGGCGCCGCTTCGCCGAGGCGACCTGGCTGACGCGGTGAGCCGTGTCCTCGGCCTTATCGGCCAGGGCAACTCCGGCGCGGCTGCCCGCTGGGAAGGCGAGCCGGTCGCCGTGTCCGACGTCGCACCCGCGCACCTGGCGTATCCCGCCGTGCGGCGCGCGGTGGCGGCCGGCGTGATCCCGCTCGAGGGCGGCGTATTCCGGTTGTTGGCGCCCGTTGGCGGCGCCGAGGTCGTCGATGCGGTCGCGCGGCTGGCCGTACTGGCGGGAGAGCGCCCGTGAGCGAGCCGATTCTCACGTTAGCCAACCAGCTCACGCTGATGCGCCTCCTGCTCATTCCCGCGTTCGTGCTGTGTGTGGTGTATGGCTGGTTCGGCTGGGCGCTCGTCGCGTTTGTCGTGGCCGGCCTGACCGACGCGCTCGACGGCCTTGTGGCCCGGCGAGCGAACCAACGGACGTCGCTTGGCGCGTGGCTGGATCCGGCAGCCGACAAGCTGCTGCTCGTGACCACGTTCGTCGTGCTCACACTGCCGAACCTGGGATTGCCGAACCGCGTGCCCCTCTGGCTCACGGTGCTGGTCATCAGCCGCGATGTCGCGATCGTGCTGACGGTGGCGATTGTGAATCTGGCGATCGGGCCCCGGACCTTCCGGCCGTCGCCGCTCGGCAAGGCCGCGACGGCACTCTTCATCGTGACCGGTGTCGTCGTGATGTTTTTCAACTATCTTGGAGTAACCTCGCCAGTCGTGGACTGGTTCGTCTGGGCGTCGCTGGCCATTACCGTGGCCTCGTCGCTCGACTACGTGTGGCGCGTGACACGGATCGT
>JANORI010000135.1:0-6031 GCA_031415235.1 Acidobacteriota bacterium
GAAGGCGGCGAGCCGCGTCTCGAGCTCCACGTGCATGGCCATCGTGCCCGAGATGGTGCGCACGGCGCCCGAGCCCACGCCGAAGTCGCGCACGGCGTCGAGGGCGGCCTGCCGCAGTTTGGGATGGGTGGTGAGCCCCAGGTAGTTGTTCGACGACAGGTTCACGACCGACGTGCGGTCGTAGGTGGCGTGCGACAACGCCTCGCCTTCGAGCACGCGCAGCGTGCGATACAGGCCCTGGGCCTTCAGGGCGTCGAGTTCGACGTTGAGGAATTCAAGTGGATCGACCCGGGACGGCATGCGCCCGATTATAGAGGCGGGGCGGCCAGCGCTGATACCCCTGGACCTCATGCCCCGACGACTTGTCAGCTCAGGCTCGACGTTCGAACAGCAGGTCAACTATTCCCGCGCCGTCGTGGCGGGCGACTGGGTGTTCGTCTCCGGCACCACGGGCTTCGACTACAGCGCCATGTGACAACCGCTAGCCTAGACCAGGCGGAACAGAGCCCGAAGAACCTCGAGTGCGCACAGTTCGAGCAGTGCTGGCCGGTGCTGCGGAAGTCGTTCGGCGATGTGCACCCGGTGGCCATGATGATCGCGGCTGGACCTGCTGTTCCGCGCAAGAAGATCGAGATCGATGTCACGGCCCTGAAACGGTCGCAGGCTCCGGCCGGAGCGCATGCGCTATCCTCGTTCCAGGCCTACTGGATTCATGTCGACTACCCCCCCGTTTTCCCGCGATGACTTTGCCACCGTGCTGCGCGTGCTCGCGGCCATCGTCGAAGACCGCGCCGCGCTGGCGGACTACGACTCCCATGAGCGCATCCGCCTGCTGCGGCTGGCTGGCCAGGTCGCTCTTGCCGATCCGGCGGCCAAGCACCGCTTCCGTCGCACGCTGCGGCAGCGCGAGCTGACCGAGCAGCGCGACGCCGACGAGGCGCTGCGCGCCACTACCGGCATTCGCGCGCTACGTGCCAAGCGCGTGTTCCTCACGCCGCCCATGCCGCCGCTACTCACCTCGGCCCACGTGCCGGGTGTCGATGAGGACGTCGACGAGCGCGACGCCGGTACGGCGACGCTCGACGAGCCGCTGCGCAAACCCCGAGTCTGCTACACCTGCAAGACCGAATACACGACCATGCATGCGTTCTACGACCAGCTGTGCCCGGCGTGCGGCGATCTCAACTTCAGGAAGCGTGCTCCCGTGCACGATCTGCGAGGCCGGGTCGCGATCGTCACGGGCGCGCGGGTCAAGATCGGCTATCACGCCGCCATCCTGCTGCTGCGCAACGGCTGCCGCGTGGTCGTGACGACGCGCTTCCCTCGCGACTGCGCGTCGCGCTACGCGCGTGAAGCGGATTTCGACAGCTGGCGTGACCGACTGAGCATCTACGGCCTCGACTTGCGCCATACGCCCTCGGTCGAGACGTTTGCCAGGCACATCAGCGACGCGCTGCCGCATCTCGATTTCTTGATTCAGAATGCCTGCCAGACCGTGCGGCGTCCGCCCGAATTCTACGCGCACATGATCGAGGGCGAGAAAGCCGCGATGGCGCACCTCCCGGTGGCAGAGGCCGCGCTCGTGGCGGACTACGAAGCCCTGCGGTACTCGTCGAGAAGCGCCGGACTGGCGGCGCAGCTGACGCAGATCGCGCCGGCTGGGCCCCGCGCGCTGATGGATTCAAGCAGCGCGCTCGTGGAGCTCTTCCCACGCGGCGTGCTCGACGCCGATCTGCAGCAGGTCGACCTGCGCGCCCACAACTCCTGGCGTCTCAGCCTCGATGAAGTGCCCACGCGCGAGTTGCTGGAAGTGCTGCTGGTGAATGCGGTCGGGCCGTTCGTGCTGTCGGGGCGCTTGAAGCCGCTGATGCTGCGCACGCCGTCCCGCGACAAGCACATCGTGCAGGTCAGCGCCATGGAGGGGCAATTCAATCGCAACAAGACAGCCAAGCATCCGCACACCAACATGGCCAAGGCGGCGCTCAACATGCTGACGCGCACGTCGGCCCAGGAGTACGTGCGCGACGGCATCCACATGAACTCCGTCGATACCGGCTGGATCACCGACGAGGATCCGGCTCATCTTGCGCAGCGCAAGATCGACATGCATCGGTTCGCGCCGCCGCTCGACGTGGTGGACGGCGCCGCCCGCATCGTCGACCCGATCTTCGGCGGCCTGGCTTCCGGCGAACACGCCTGGGGTCAGTTCTTCAAGGACTACCAGCGCACCTATTGGTGAATCGCGGGGACTGCCCGGTGGCGCGTCAGCGGCGAGGTAACGCGAAGAGTTTGTCGCCGTCACTGAACTCGGCCACGAGCCGACCACCGCGCATCGACATCCAGTCAGACACCGCGGCGCCTTCTGTGGGGACGTAAGCGCCCTGGTGCAGGAGCACGTGCGTGGCTCCGGCGCTGGTCATGGCCGCCCACGCGGCGTCGCCGTCGCGCCACAGGGCCGCCAGCCGCGCGGCCCGCGCGCGATAGCCATCGGGGAAATACCCGCTGTACCCGTTGACGATGCGCCTGCCGTGCAGGCCGGCGTAGTAGACGTAGCGCAGGTCCCAGGCCGGGTCGCCGAATGGCATCTCGAGCAGCACCGTGTCGGCCGGCATCAACAGCGCGTGGCGGTAGGCGAGCGGTCCCTCGTTGAGCCGGTGGAGCGTCGGCCACGGCGCCGTGTACCGCTCACTCGAGGCCCATGACAGGTTCATCGGCATGGGTACGGCGTAGGCCTCCGCGAGGAAGGCCACCGAAACGAGCGTGAGCCCGAGCGCGCCCACGCGGCCCCGGCGCGCCAGCGCCACGAGCGCGCCGCCCGTCATCGCGGCGAGGGCCAGGGTCGCCACCATGGCGAAGCGGGCTGGGGCGCGCAAGCCGTCGTAGCCCGGTACCCAGTCGAAGAAGATCGAGTAGACGTCGAACCCCAGAGGGCGCTGGCGGGCGGCGTGCGGCATCGGGCCCAGCGACATGAGCACGGAGAAGACGAGCGCGATGAGCAGGAACGGCGTGAGGTCGCTCGGATGTGCGCGCGCGGCCGCCCTCAGGCGCGGCGAGATCCACCACAGGCCCGCGACCAGCAGCACGCCCAGCATCAGCGGGCGTCGTGGACTGGTCATGCGCACCCGGATGCCAGCCACTTCCGACACGACTCCGCCGGTGAGCGTGATGGCCGCGGCGGCCCCGAACGCCAGCAGCGCCAGCGCCACGAGCACCCGCGCGCGCCTGTGGAGGGCGGGGGATTCCACGAGAGGCAGGCCCCGCGACTGGCGCCACGAGCGGCGCAGCCAGAGCACGATCGCGGCCAGTCCCAGCGCGATGGGCACGGCGCCGAAGAACAGATCGCCTTCGGGCTGCGGGAACCGGTTCAGCACGCCGCCCCACAGATACAGCTGCGGGGGCGCGTTCAGGTAGGCGTAGAGGTCGGCCGAGAAGCTCAGCACCTCTTCGAACGGACGAGTGAAGCCGAACGTGGTCCTGGCCTCGGCGTACGGCAGCAGGAACGGCAGCAGGCAGAGCAGCGACACGGCGCCGCTGGCGGCCATCGCAGCCCACGTCAGCCGATCCCGCAGGCGGCCACGCGTCGCCATCTCCCAGAGCACGTAGGCGAGCAGCACCGGGGCGAAGAAGAACAGGTAGTACCCGGTCGACAGGCCCTGCACCACGAATGCCGCTGTGCCGCCGGCCAGCGCGCGAAGTCTCCTGGTGTCGAAGTAGCGGCGCATCCCATACAGCGCAAACGGCATCCACTGCGACGAGATCGTCTGGATATGCGGGAACTGACCGAGGCGGTAGGGCGCAAACGCGTAGAACAGGCCCGCCACGAATGCCGCTCTCGCACTGCCGGTCAGTTCGCGCACGAACAGGAATACGCCCAGTCCCGATAGCGCGAACGTCGACAGGAACACCAGGTTGTAGGCGAGCACGATGTTGCCGGTCGCCAGATACGCCGGAGCGCCCTGGAGGGCCTGTGGCACCAGGTGCTCAGAGAAGGTGAGCGCCAGGGTCGACGGGTGAAAGATGTTGGCGTTCCAGAGATCGCCGAACGACATCGCGCCGCGCGCCATGGAGACGGCCCCGTCGGCCACCCACGCCATGATCGACATGTTGAGCAGGGAGTCGCCGAGGTCGGCCGGCACGTCGTGAGCAATGCCGCGCGCGATGGGCCAGGTCATCACGACCGTGAGCGCGGCGTAAGCCGCGGCCGCCAGCGTGGTCTGTTGAAGTCGCAAGGTAGGCGTGAGCACGCGCTAGGCCTGCGTGAACTCCCGCGCGTAGTCGGCCACCTCGTCGTAGATCGACGAGAGCTCCTCAGGCGAGGCCAGGAACACCACGCGGAAGTACCCGCCGTCGGCTGGCAGTCCGAATCCGGATCCGTGCACGCAGAGGATGCCTTTGGCGCGCAGCAGGCCCAGCACGAAGTCTTCGTCGGTCTTGCCGGGCGGCAGCGCCACCCGAGGCATGGCGTAGAAGGCGGCCTGGGGCGCCACGACCGACATCGACGGCATGGCGTTGAAGCGGGCCGTCGTCAGGTCGGCGCGCAGACGCAGCTCCTGGCGGAACGACACCTGGTGCGACCGGTCGCCGTTGAGGGCGGCCGTGATGGCGTACTGCATCGGGCCAGGGCTGCAGAGCCGGCCATCGGCGAGCTTCTTGATAGCGGCCAGCGCCTCGTCGAGGCGCGGGGTCGGCGCCACTGCCATCCACCCGGCGCGCCAGCCAGGCGCCAGATACGCCTTCGACAGACTGGAATAGGAAATGATCGCTGCCTCTGGCGCCATCGCCGCCAGCGGCGGCACGGGGCCATCGAACCCGAGATCGGCGTACACCTCGTCGGCCAGGATCACCAGGCCGTGCGCCTCGGCGAAGTCCACGAGTTGGCGCCGCACATCGCCGGGATACACGGCGCCGGTCGGGTTGTTCGGATCGATCAGCACGAGCGCGCGGGTTTTTGGGGTGAGGGCGCGCGCCATGTGATCCAGGTCGGGGAGCCAGCCGCGTTCGGGGTCGGTGCGGTAGTAGACCGGGTTGGCGCCGATCTTGGCGAGCACCGCGGTGTAGAGCGGATAGGTCGGTGATGGGACGAGCACGTCTTGGCCTTCGTCCACAATGGCGGTCAGCGCCAGCTCGATGCCCTCAGAGGTCCCCGAGGTGATGAGCACACGCTCCGGTGACACCTCGACGCCGCGGCGACTGAAGTCGGCGGCGGCCGCTTCGCGTGCCGAGGCGATGCCGGCCGAGGCGGTGTAGCCGTTGTGGCCGTCGCGCATGGCACGGCTGGCCGCGTCGATCAGGTGCGGCGGCGTCAGGAAGCCAAAGGCGTTCGGGTCGCCGATGTTCAAATACCGCACGGAACGGCCCGTGGCCTCGACCTTCTTGGCTTCCACCACGACCTGGCGGATGGCGTACGAAAACCTGCTGACGCGCTGGGCCGCGCGAATCGACATCGACACCGGTGCACTCATGACGCGGCGATCTTAGCAGCCCTGCGACCGGTCGACCTTACATGGTGCGTGTAAGTCTTACCGTTTTTCCGCCTTCCAGACACCTCCTCCAGCTCGGACAATTTTTCCTAAGTGCTTACACGGCAACACTTACAGAACATGGCACGAGGGTTGGTATTGGTTGAGGCATGCAGCGGGCCGTGATTGCCTTCCTCATCACCCTGATGGCGGTCCCGGTGGCTGGTCAAACCAGCGCGCCGGTCATCCAGGAACAGCCCGCCGGGGTCTTCCGGTCGGGCGTTGACCTGGTCACCGTCAGTGCGACGGTTCGCGATCGGCGCGGACGGGCCATGTCCGATTTGGCGGTCGGCGACTTCGAGGTGCTCGATCGAGGAGTGCGGCGTCAGATCGCCACGTTCCGCACCGAAGCCGCGCCCATCAGCGTGGCGATCCTGTTCGATGTCAGCGGCAGCATGGACATCGCGTCCAGAGCGCTGGCCGCACGATTTGCGGCGCACCATGTGCTCTCCTGGTTGGAGCACGGCCGCGACGAAGCCGCGCTGTTTGCTTTTGACAGCCGGCTGCACGAG
>JANORI010000136.1:0-8468 GCA_031415235.1 Acidobacteriota bacterium
CTGGTCATCACCCCCGAGATCGCGCCGGAAGTGGGCGTGTGCATCGGGTCGGGGATCGGCGGCTTTGCCACGATCGAGCGCGAACATAGTGTGTTGCTGGCTGGGGGACCACGGAAGATCTCGCCGTTCTTCATCCCGGCCTCGATCATCAACCTGGCCTCGGGCCAGGTGTCGATTCGGTTCGGCGCCAAGGGGCCGAATCTGGCCACGTGCACGGCCTGCTCGGCGTCGGCCCACGCCGTTGGGGACTCGTACGAGATCATCAAGCGCGGCGATGCCGACGCGATGATCACGGGCGGGTCGGAGGCGGCCATCACGCCCATGAGTGTGGGTGGTTTTGGTGCGCTGCGGGCGTTGTCGACCCGCAACGACGAGCCCACGCGGGCGAGTCGGCCATTCGAGAAAGACCGCGACGGGTTCATGATCGGCGAAGGCGCCGGGGTTCTGGTGCTCGAAGAGCTGGAACACGCGAGGCGCCGTGGCGCGCGCATCTATGCGGAAATCGTCGGCTACGGCATGTCGGGGGACGCCTATCACATCACTGCGCCGTCTGAGTCCGGTGACGGCGCCGTGCGCGTCATGGAGCGGGCGCTGCGCAAGGCCGGCATCGCGCCCGGTGAGGTCGACTACATCAACGCCCACGGCACCTCGACGCCGTTCAACGACCGCCTCGAGACACTCGCCATCAAGCGCTGCTTCGGCGATCACGCCGCGCGCGTGGCAGTGTCATCGACCAAGTCGATGACGGGGCACTTGTTGGGCGCGGCCGGCGGCGTTGAAGCCGGCATCTCGGCGCTCGCGGTGTACCACCAGGTGGCGCCGGCGACCATCAATCTCGACGTGGCCGACGAGGGTTGCGACCTCGACTACGTGCCTCACACCAAACGCTCGATGCCGATTCGGCACGTGCTCTCGAATTCCTTCGGGTTCGGCGGCACCAACGCCGCCCTCGTCCTGCGCCGATACGAGGCGTAGGGACGCGACGGGCGGGGACTCGCGGGGTAACCCGGCGATCGCGGCGGTGCGGAAGGTGCACTGGACACGGTATGAAGATAGCGGTCTGTATCAAGCAGGTGCCCACACGGGAGTGGCAGCCTCGTCTGAACGACGATCGCACCTGGGTGCGCGACGCCGAGATCAGCTACGAGATGAACGAGCCGGACGCCTACGCCCTCGAGGAGGCATTGCGCCTCAAGGAGAAGCACGGCGGCGAGGTCGTGGTGGTCTCGGCTGGTCCGTCGCGCGTGCAGCAGGTGATTCGCGAGGCCCTCGCCCGCGGGGCTGACCGTGCCATTCACGCACAGGATGATGCGTTGGGGCGGGCAGACGCGTGGGCGGCGGCGTCAGCCGTGGCCGAGGCGGTGCGCCTGGAGCAGTTCGATATCGTGCTGACGGGCCTGCAGTCCGACGACCAGGGACACGCGCAGTTTGGTCCCGTGCTCGCCGAGCGCCTGGGGATGCCCCACTCGACCATCATCATGGAGGTGCAGATCGCCGCCGGCAGCCTGCGCGTGAAGCGGGAACTCGAAGGCGGGTGGTTCCAGTACCTGTCGATGCCGCTGCCGGCGCTGCTCACGATTCAGAGCGGCATCAACCAGCTGCGCTACGCCACGCTCAAGGGCATCATGGCGGCGAAGAAGAAAGAGATTCGCGTCGTCACGACTGCTGCTCCGGTCACCTCGCGCCAGCGCGTGCTGTCGCTATCGGTGCCCCAGAAGTCGAAGCAGACCGCCATGATCACGGGCTCGCCGGCCGACGCCGCCAAGGAACTCGTGCGCCGGCTTCGCGAAGAAGCGCGAGTCCTATGATTCTCGTCATTGCAGAACAGCGGGACGGCCGCCTCAATCGCGCGACCTGGGAAGCCATTGCGGCGGCGCAGCAACTCGCTGGCGGTGCCGAGCCGGTCGGCGTGGCAGTGCTCGGCTCCGGCATCGACCTCGTGGCCGCGGAACTCTCGGCGGCCGACGTGAGCGGCGTCTGGGCGGTCAACCACGAGCGGCTGGCGTCGTATACGCCAGATGCGTTTGTGGCCGCTGCCGCTGACGTGATCACGGCCCTGGCGCCGTCGCATGTATGTCTGCCGCATACCTACCAGACCCGTGATTTCGCGCCGGTGCTCGCGGCGCGCCTCGACCGCGCGCTCCTCACGGACGTGACCGGCGTCGGCCGACGGGACGGTGCGCCCATCTTCACGCGACCGATGTTCCAGGGCAAGCTCGTGGCCGAAGTCGTGGCCGAGGGCGCCGCGCCGCATCTCGTGTCCTTCCAGATTGGCGCCTTCCGGGCCGATGCGGCGGCCCGGGGCACCGGCGCGCCGGTGACCGTTCACGTGCCGGCGATCGGCGCCGCGGCGCTGCGACAGCAGGCAGAGGCGCCGTTCCAGGAGAGCAAGGCCGCCGTCGACTTGTCGCAGGCCGAACGGATTGTGGCGGTGGGGCGTGGCATCAAGGCGCAGGAGCACCTGGCCATGGCACAGGCGCTCGCCGATGCGTTCGGCGCCGAACTGGCCGCGTCGCGGCCGATCTGCGACAACGGGTGGCTGCCGATGGAGCGGCAAATCGGCAGCTCTGGCCAGACGGTGGCGCCTAAGTTGTATGTGGCCGTGGGCATCTCGGGAGCGATTCAGCACCTGGTCGGCATGAAGGGCGCGCGCACCATCGTGGCCATCAACAAGGACGCCGAGGCCCCCATGTTCGAAGTCGCCGACTACGGCATCGTCGGCGATCTCTTCGAGGTGGGCCCCGCGCTCATCGCGGAGCTCGGCAAGGGCTAGGCCGCCGGTGTTCGCGGCACGGCCCGGAGACCATCCAGCATGGAACGCGAGACGCTCGACATCGACATTCTCGTCGTGGGCGGCGGCCCGGCCGGCCTGTCGGCCGCGCTGAGGCTGACTCAATTGCAGGCCGCGCACGGTGGGGAACCCCTGTCGATTGCCCTCATCGACAAGGCCCGCGAGCCAGGCGCGCATTCGCTCTCGGGCGCTCTGCTCGATCCCTCATCACTCGCCGATCTGGTGCCCGACTTCGTGACCACGGGCGCGCCGCTGGCGTGCGAGGTCACGAACGACAACGTCTACCTGCTCGGACCGCAGAAGCAGTTTCGACTGCCGGTGACACCCCCGCCGTTCGAGAATCACGGCAACTACATCATCTCGCTCAGCCACTTCACCAAGTGGCTCGCCGGCCAGGTCGAGGCGGCGGGCGTCGACCTGTTCATGGGCTTTGCCGGCCAGTCGGTGCTCTTTGAAGGCTCGCGTGTCGTAGGGATCCGCACCGGCGACCGCGGCGTGGGCAAGCACGGCGCGTCACGCGGCGCGGTTGAGCCCGGCGCCGACATTCGCGCCAAGGTGACGATTTTTGCCGACGGCGTGCGCGGACACCTGACCAAGGACCTGCTACGCACGCTCCAGATGGACGCAGCCCAGCCGGCGCAGTTTGCCATCGGGCTCAAGGAGCTCTGGGATCTGCCACCGGATCGCCTGGCGCCGGGCACCGTGATCCACACGCTCGGCTATCCACTGCGGGAGGAGGAGTTCGGCGGCAGCTGGGTCTACGCGATGCCTGGCGGGCGTCTATCGATCGGGTTCGTCGTGGGGCTCGACTACAAGGACCCGCTGCTCGACCCGCACGCGGCGTTCCAGCGCTTCAAGTTGCACCCGTTCATCTCCCGCATCCTCGCCGGCGGCCAGCTCGTGCGCTTTGGCGCCAAGGCGTTGCCCGAAGGAGGATGGAACACGCAACCGGCGCTGGCGGCCGACGGCGCCCTCATTGCCGGCGACGCGGCCAACTTCGTGAACTCCATGCGGCTGAAAGGCATCCACCTCGCCATGCGGAGCGGCATGCTCGCCGCCGAGACGGCGTTCTCAGCGGTGCGGGCCGACGACACGTCACAGGCGCGCCTGAACGCCTACAAGGCCGCCGTCGACGCCAGTGCCATCAAGCGCGAGCTCTATCCCGTGCGCAATGTCCACCAGGCGTTTGGTGCAGGCACCTACGTGGGTGCCGCGTTTGCCGGACTGACCATGGCCACGGGCGGCCGCTGGCCGGAGGACCTGCATGGGCACGCGGGTCACACGCGCATGGAGACCATTGGCAGCTACTACGGGCTCAACAAGCGCGACGTGCTCGCGGGATCGAATGCGGTGGTCCCGGACCGCGTGCTCACGTTCGACAAGGTCACGAGCGTGCACTACTCGGGCGCGCACCATGAAGAGAACCAGCCACCGCATCTGCTCGTCCAGACCGACGTGTGCCATTCGGTCTGCGGTCCGGAGTTCGGACATCCTTGTGTGAAGTTCTGTCCCGCAAGCGTCTACGAGATGGTCGACAACGGCGCCGGCGGCCGGCGCCTTCAGTAGAACGCGTCCAACTGCGTGCACTGCAAGACCTGCGACATCATGGATCCCTATGGGGTCATCACCTGGGTCGCGCCCGAAGGCGGCGAGGGCCCGCAGTATGACGGCATGTGACCAGCGATACGGTTGCTGACGACGATCAGGTGGTGCCAACCTGGCGGCGATCGTGGCGCCGGCGGGTGCAGCTGGCGGTCATCGCCGGTCTTGGCGCGCCTGTGCTGCGTGCGTTGTGCGCCACGGTGCGCGTCGAAGTCGTGGGAGCCGAGCGGCTGGCGGCGATCGACGGTGCGGGCACCCCCTTCATTCTCGCCACGTGGCACGGTCGCATTCTACCGAGCGTGTGGTTCTGGCGCGGCCGCGGCATGGTCGTCGTCATCAGCAACAATTTCGACGGCGAGTGGATCGCGCGCATCGTCGCCACGTTCGGGTATGGCACGGCCAGGGGATCCAGTTCCCGAGGCGGGGCGCGCGCCTTGCGTCAACTGGTGCGCGCGGCGCAGCACGCGCCCACGGCGTTCACGGTCGACGGGCCTCGTGGGCCTGCAGGCGTGGTCCAGCCAGGCGCAGTGTGGCTCGCCAAGGCTACCGGGCATCCGATCATCCCGTTTCATGCTGAAGCCGCGCGTCACTGGACGATGCGCAGCTGGGATCGCACGCAGATTCCCAAGCCGTTCTCCCGGGTCGTGATGGCGATCGGCGAGCCACTGGCTGTGGCACCCGATGCCGACGCATTCGCTCTGGAGACCGCTCGACACACACTCGAACTTCGCCTGCAGGAGGCCGAGCGCGCGTCCGCGCGGGCCCTCGCTCACCGGGACCCCGCATGATTCTGCTCAGCAGTGACCGCTTTGCGCACCACCTGACCCCGCCGGGGCATCCGGAACGTCCCGCGCGCGCCGAGGCTATGCGTCGCGTCGCCCGCTCGTGGGCCACAGCGGGACATACCCTGGTCGAACCCGGCATGGCCGATGAGGCGATGCTGGAGCGCGTGCACGATCCGGCGTACGTGGTCGCGATTCGCGAAACCGCCGGGCGCGCGGTGCGGCTCGACGCCGACACCAGCACGAGTCCAGAGTCGTACGATGTGGCGCGCCTGGCGGCTGGGGCGGTCGTGGATGGCGTCCGCCACGTACTCGCGGCCGCAGGCGAACCGGCGATCGCCTTCGTGCGTCCGCCGGGACATCATGCGGCGCGCGCGACTGCGATGGGCTTCTGCCTGTTCAACAGCGTGGCCGTGGCGGCGGCGTGGGCGCGCGCTGAAGGGGTGAAGAAAGTCGCGATCGTGGACTTCGACGTCCATCATGGCAACGGCACACAGGCGATGTTCTACGACGACCCGTCTGTGCTGTTCGTCTCGAGCCACCAGCATCCTTACTACCCGGGCACCGGCAGAGCCACGGAGGTCGGCGCCGGGGCCGGCGCGGGTTTCACGGTGAACCTGCCGCTCGAGGTGGGAGCCGGTGACGCCGACCTCGACGAAGTGTTTCGAGCCGTCGCAGTGCCGGTGCTCGACGCGTTCGCGCCCGAGCTCGTCCTGGTGTCGGCCGGTTTTGATGCTCACGCAAGCGATCCCCTGGGCGGGTTCCGCATGACGCCGGAAGGCTTTGCGAACCTTGCGCGTCTCATCGGCGGAGTGGCCGAGCGGCACGCCGGCGGACGCCTGGTCTGTGTCACCGAAGGCGGCTACGACATCGATGGCCTCACGACCTCGCTGAACGCGGTGCTGCACGTGTTGGCCGGAGGCGACGCCGCCGACGCGCCAGTCTCTGGGGACCGCCGTCGCGGCCGCGTGAGCGCGGCTGCGGCACGGGCGGCGCTGGCGCCCTTCTGGCCGACGCGGTAACGGCCGGCGCTGCGGGCGGCGCACTGCTAGAATTCAGGGAACCGCGGCCGTTCAGCCGCCCCTTGGTGTGCATACCCGTGCCTGACTATCACCCGCAAGACCTCGACAAGAAGTGGCAGAAGCGCTGGCACGACGGCCGGGCATTCGAGGTTGTCGAAGATCCGTCCAGGCCCAAGTTCTATTGCCTGGAGATGTTCGCGTATCCCTCGGGACACGCCCACGTCGGTCATGTCCGAAACTACATCATCGGCGACGTCGTGGCCCGGCTGAAGCGTCTCCAGGGGTTCAACGTACTGCACCCCTTTGGCTGGGACGCGTTCGGACTGCCGGCGGAGAACGCGGCCATCAAGAGTGGCATCCATCCCGAGACGTCCACGCTCGGGAACATCAGTCACATGAAGGGGCAGTTGCAGCGCCTCGGCATCAGCTACGCCTGGGAGCGCGAGCTGGCCACGTGTCTGCCCGACTACTACCGCTGGAACCAGTGGTTGTTCATTCGCATGTTCGAGCGTGGGCTGGCGTACCGGCGGCGGTCCACCGTGAACTGGTGCCCTGTCGACAACACCGTTCTGGCCAACGAGCAGGTGGTCGACGGCGCCTGCTGGCGCTGCGGCACGACTGTGGAGCAGAAGGACCTGGAACAATGGTTCTTCCGCATCACCGCCTATGCCGATGACCTGTTGGCCAGTGCCGACGAGCTCTCGCAGTGGCCTGAGAAGGTCCTCACGATGCAGCGCAACTGGATCGGCCGATCCGACGGCGCGCGCGTGAGTTTTGCGCTCGACGGCTGGCCCGGGGCGATCGAGGTGTTCACGACGCGCATCGACACGATCTACGGCGCGACGTTCCTGTTGCTCGGTCCCGAACATCCGCTCGTCGGCCAGTTTGCCGAGGTTGCGGCGGATCCGAAGGCGTTCCGCGACCAGGCCGCGCGCTACCGCAGCCAGGATCGGGCCGGACGGGTGAGTGGCGAGGTCGAGAAGGAGGGCTTCTTCACCGGGCAGTACGTCGTGAATCCGTTTAGTGGCGAGCGCGCGCCCGTCTGGGTAGCCAACTTCGTGCTGGGCGAGTACGGTACGGGCGCCGTGATGGGCGTGCCATTCGGTGACCAGCGTGACTTCGAGTTCGCGCGCAAGTACGGCCTGCCGATTCGCGCCGTCATCCGCCCGCTCGACGGCGACGTGCCCGACGTGGGTGACATGACCGAGTCGCGGCCAGACGAGGGCCTGCTCGCGAACTCCGGGCCCTATGACGGCCTTGCGTCGGCCGAGGCGCGACGTCGTCTGACGGCCGAAGCCCAGACGCGCGGCATCGGTGAAGGCACCGTGCAGTACCGGCTCAAGGACTGGGGCATTTCACGTCAGCGCTACTGGGGCACGCCGATCCCCATGATTCACTGCCCGCACTGTGGCGTCGTAGCCGTGCCCGACGACCAGCTGCCCGTGGAGCTGCCGAAGTTGGCGCAGTTCACTGGCCGGGGCGACTCGCCGCTCGCGACGATTCCGGAGTTCGTGAATATCCCGTGCCCGACGTGCGGGCGCGCGGCTCGGCGCGAGACCGACACGATGGACACGTTTGTGGACTCGTCGTGGTACTTCTACCGCTTCGCCGACGCCCACAACGACCTGCTGCCGTTCGACCCGGCGAAGGTCAGGTACTGGTGCCCGGTCGATTTCTACTCGGGCGGCGTCGAACACGCCATCCTGCATCTCATCTACTCGCGCTTCTTCGCGCGCGTGTTCCGCGACCTCGGCATGGTCGACCACAGCGAGCCGTTCACCCACCTGCTCACTCAGGGGATGGTGCTGAAGGACGGCAACGTGATGTCGAAGTCGAAGGGCAACGTGGTCGACCCAGACACGATGCTGGAGCAGGCAGGAGCTGATGCCCTCCGGCTGTATGTCATGTCGATTGCGCCACCAGAGAAAGAGGTCGAGTGGACCGACAACGGTCTTGACGGCAGCTTCAGGTGGCTGGCGCGGGTGTGGCGCGTGGCCGAACACTGGCACGACGCTGCCGTGACGGCGCCGCCCCTTGACGCGGCCACGCTGACGGCGGACGAACGCGCGCTGCGGCGTAAGACGCACGACACGATTCGCCGGGTCACCGCCGACCTCGACGTCCGCAAGCAGATGAACACCGCCGTGTCGGCGATGATTGAGCTCGTCAACGACCTGTATCCGTTCACCGACGCGCAGCGCAGCGCGCCCACCGCGCAAGGCGCGGGCGTGGCGCGTGAAGCCATCGAGTCGCTGGTGTTGCTCGTCTCGC
>JANORI010000137.1:0-6178 GCA_031415235.1 Acidobacteriota bacterium
CAGGGCAGACCTCGGCGGCGCCCGGCGGCAGCGCGCCGGCGCTCGATCCGGTGGTGTTCCATACGCGCATCGAGCCGATCTTCCTGGCCAAGCGCGATGGCCTGCAGACGTGCGCCACCTGTCACATGGGAAAGGTGGGCACGCGCTTCCGGCTGGTGCCGCTCGCGGAAGGCGCGACGGCCTGGAGCGAGGCCGACTCGGCCAAGAACCTGGCGGCGCTCACACCGCTGCTTGCGCCCGGCGATCCGCTCGCGAGCCGGCTGCTCACGCATCCGCTCGACCGCGCGTCAGGCGGTGATGCGTTTCATGGCGGCGGCAAACACTGGCGCACGCAGTCCGATGCCGAATGGCAGGCGATGGCGTCGTGGGTGCGCGGGTCACGCAGCCCGGCCGCAACGACTGCGGCGACCGCAGCGTCCGCGCGCACGGCCGTCCGGATCATCCAGACCAACGCCGCCGGCGACGGTGCGCATCTCATCGACCCCGACACGAACACGGTCGTCGCCGTGCTGCGCGGCGTCGACATTCCGCACGGCGTCACGGCCTCGCCCGACGGCGCGCGGCTCTACGTCACGAACGAGCACCACCAGACGCTGGATGTCATCGACGCGGTGACGCTCACGGTCACGTCGAGCATCAAACTGAGCGGACGTCCCAACAACCTTGCGCTGAGCCGCGACGGTCGCAAGCTCTACGTGGGCATCGCGCAAGCGCCGGGCGCCGTGGACGTCATCGACACGGTCGCGCTGAAGAACGTGAAGTCGATTCCCGTGAAGGGCGCGATCCACAACGTCTACGTCACGCCGGACGGCAAGTTCGCGGTGGCTGGCTCGATTCCGCAGAAGGCCATCAGCATCGTCGACACCACCACCGACACCGTGGCGCGCACGATCGACCTGTCGTCAGGCATCCGGCCCATGGCCTTCACGACCAATCGCGACGGCTCGACGAAAGACATCATCGTGCAACTCTCCGAATTCCACGGGTTCGCGGTCGTGAATTTCGCGACGGGGAAGGAGACGGCGCGCGTCGAGCACCCGGCCATCCCCGGCGAGCATCCGCACACCGACGGGCTGCAAGGCGCCCCAGCGCACGGCCTCTGGGTCTCGCCAGACGGCACGCGGGTCTGGTCCACGAGCAAGGTCTACGGCTACGCCTACGTGTACTCGTTGCCGGACCTGAAAGAGGCGGGCCGTGTGTTTGTGGGCCAGCATCCCGAATGGGTCACTTCCACGCCAGACGGGCGGTTCGTCTACATCGCCGCGGCCGGCGACAATCAGGTGTATGTGGTTGAGACCGCGACGCTGAAGGTCGTCGCGCAGATCCCGGTGGGACAGGTGCCCAAACGGAACGCCACGGCGCGGCTGCGGGTGTCCACCTCGCGGTGAACACCCGCGTCACGCGTGTTACATCGTGCCGAACGCGACGCTGGCCTTGGTCGTCTCCCACTGCATCACGATCGTCCCGCCCTTGCCGGCCGGGTTCTTCTCGATCGTGATCGTGAACTGCTCGACGGGCGTGCTGAGCTTCGCGACCACAGCGTCGACCCGCGCCAGGTCCTGCGCCTGAGCGTATTCGGTGCCCCACTGGCCGGTCTGCTTGTTCAGCACGAGCTTCCAGGTCTTGTCGTCGATGAGCGAGTAGAGCGAGATCTTGCCGGGGTTCACGTGGATGGGGCCGATCATCAGGGCCTTGTCGGTCGTGAGAATCGTAGCTTCGTCCGCGCCCGTGCGCCACACCTGGCCGTACGGCACGAGTCCGCCGAAGACTTTGCGGCCTTTCGTCAAGGGGCGGCCGTAACTGATGCTGACGTTGGCGCCGTCGATGGTGGCCTTGACGGTGTCGTGGGGGCTCGCCCGTTTTTCCTGGGCAGCGACAAGGCCGGCGGCCGGCACGGCGAGAACGGCCACGAGGGCAGAGGCCAGAAACGCTCGACGGTGAATCACGGGACTACTCCTTGGTTGACGAGGCACGAGAGGCCGACGGGCACGCGCCCGGGCCGACACCATATTGACTATAGCAGCCGGGGTGTGGTTTCCAGTTCGGCCGGTCGAGGGGCTACAGGATGCGTTTTCCGAGCGCCGACATCGCCAGGTCGGTCGCCAGTTCAGCCGTGACGTTTCGGAGGTCGAGGGCGGGATTCACCTCGACCAGATCGAGCGCCACCATGCGTCCTGATTCCGCCACGGCTTCCATCACGAAATGCGCTTCGCGGTAGTCGAGTCCCCCCTTCACGGGCGTGCCGACGCCGGGCGCAATCGACGGGTCACACACGTCGAGGTCAAACGACACGTGGACGCCGCCGGTGCCGGCCGACGCGGCGGCCAGCGCGCGGTCCATCACTTCGGCAATACCGAGCCGGTCGATGTCCTTCATGGTGAAGGCGTGCACGCCGAGCGCGCGCACGATCTGCTTTTCCCGGTCGTCGAGGTTCCGGATCCCGACAAGCACCGTGTGCTCGGGGCGAATGGCCGGACCAGGGCCTGAGATGCGCCCAAGTTCCACGGGCTCGCGGCCGAGCAGCGCCGCCAGCGGCATCCCGTGCACGTTGCCCGACGGGGACGTGCCTGGCGAGTTGATGTCGGCGTGGGCATCTACCCAAATCACGCCGATCGACTGTCCCTGCGCCTTGAGCCAACTGGCTGTGGCGGCCACGGACCCCGCGCCGAGAGAATGGTCGCCGCCAAGGACGATGGGCAAGGCGCCTTCGTGCAGGGAGGCGAGCGAGGTCTGATAGAGCTTCTGACAGACCTTGGTGATTTCCCTGATGTAGCGTTTGGCGGGGTCGCCCGGCCCTTTGGTTTCCGGGAGCGGGGTGGGGACATCACCCTTGTCGACCACGGCCACGCCCAGGGCGGACAGCTGCTCGGCAAGGCCCGAGATGCGAATGGCAGAGGGGCCCATGTCGACCCCGCGGCGGTTGCCGCCAAGGTCGAGAGGCACGCCGATCAGGTGGGCTGGTTTCATCGAACGTCACGCGCCGTGGAGGGCGTCGGCATTGTAGCTGCGGCACCCTGCCGCAGGATGTAGCATCGACGTGCCACGCGCATGCTATATTATGGGGTTTGTTCCATCCGCTAACCCAATAGCCATTTAGCGCGGAGGCATCGTGCCCATCCTCGTCCGGCCCGTGCGCGAACAGCTCGAGCACGATCGCATCATCCGATTGCTGCTGGCGCGCTACAAGCGCAAGCACGACTCGATTTCGAACATCGCCGGCGAACCGCCCACGACCATCGTGCTGGGCACGCTCGAGTTCGTCCCCGACCTGATTCTGCTCACCGACGACAAGGCCCGCAAGCTCGAGGGCATCGTGGAAGTGGAAACCGGGGAGTCGGTCAACTCGCTCGAGACGCTGGCGCAGTGGGCGCCGTACAGCCGCCTGCGCGTGCCCTTTCACCTGTACGTGCCGCCGCAGTCGCTCGACACCGTGCGCCGGCTGTGCCGCGACCACAACGTCACGGTCGCCGAGTTGTGGACCTACCACACGAATCTCGACCAAGTGCGTTTCACGATGGTGCAGAAGGCGACCGACGCCGCGCTGTCTGCGGCCAGGAAGGCCGGCATCGCGGGCACCCCAAAGCTAAAAGTGGCGCCGCCCCCGCCGCCCCCGCCGCCGCCACCCCCGCCCCCGCCAGTGCCGACGTTACTGCAGCCCAAGGCCATCGAGACCAAGGCGCCCGTGCGCACAGCCGCACAAAAGGTCGCCCTCGGCAAGTTCGTGGCGGCCGCACAGGCGTCGGCAGCCAGGCACACCGGTCGTCCGGTTGAACCCGCGGTGACTGCGCCGATGGCCGCGGCCAAGGCGGCGGCGTCCCGGGCGAAGTTGGGCACGGCGCCAGTCAAGGTGCCGGTGGCGGTGAGCAAGGCGCCGGTGAAGCCCGAGGCGAGGGCCGCGGCACCGGCACCCATCATTGCGGCCAAGGGCGCGAAACCCGCGGCCAAGGCCACACCGGTGTCGGCTGCGAAGGTCACGGCGAGGCCGGCGAAGGCCGTACCGAAGCCTGCGGCCAGGACGCCCGCGAAGGCGGTGGTCAAGACGGTCGTCAAGCCTGCGGCCAAGGCCGCGGCGAAGCCGTCGGCGAAGCCGTCGGCCAGGGCATCGTCCAAGCCAGTAAAACCGGCGCCCAAGTCTTCGGCAACACCAGCCGCCAAGAAGCCGGCCGCGCGTTCAAGCGGCGCCGGGCGCCGCTGACATCGCGTGCCGCACTTACGACTGACCGCCGATAGGCGAGGGTACGAGAACACCTTCTTGATGCATTCGTCTGCGCCAGGCGAGCGCGCCAAGGTGATCTATTGGTATCGCACGGCCCCGGGAATTCGCCTGGGCCGGCCGGCCCTCGACGACGGCGCCATGCGCACGCTCGAAGAGCAATACCCGGACATCGACTTCGACTGGCCCTACATCCTCGACGTGGCGTCGATGACACCGGTGGAAGTCGAGGCGCAACTACCGGTCCGCAGGCGGAAGCCGCAGCTGCGCCCGGCCGACGACGACATCGAGGGCGAGGGCGACAGCCTCACTGAGGCGGTGCCCTCGGCTCGGACCGGTCCCGGCGTCGCCGACCAAGCTGCCGCTGCCACCGCGTCTACGGGTGCGTCGGCGCCGGCCGCGGCGTTCGACTTGCTCAGCGAGCTGCTGGGCAGGGGCATCGCCTCGAGCTTGCGCGCCCGGCACGCGGAGCTTCTAGCCGGCGTCGAGTCGTCCAGCGCTGACGGGGCGGTCAAGGCCACCTGGCACGCCCGGCTGCTGGCGAGTGACCCCGATGGCTGGACGTCGCCCGAGCAGGTGATGGCGGGGATCGCCACGGTGGAGCGCGACGCCGACGCTCTTCAGGATGCCATCGACGGCGTCGACGCTCCCTGACGCGGCACCTTTTTTCGGGCGGCCAGGGTCTATACTGAGGACCATGGGAATCCGCCGATTCGTCGTCGCCGGCGCGGGGCTCGCGCTCTGCGCACTGCTGTCGTCGTCAGCGCCCGAAGCTCGTCAGGCCCCCGCCCCTCAGGCGCCGGCTCGCCCCGGGGCGCCTGCGCCCGCGCCAGGCGGACCTGATTTCCGCGTGGCAATCGATCTCGTTACCACCGACGTCATCGTTCGCGACGCGAACGACATCTTCATTGCCGACGTCACGAAAGACGAGTTCGAGGTCTACGAAGACGGCGTCCGGCAGACCATGGCGTCGATGACGCTGGTGCACGGCGGTCGCGTGATCAACCTGCAGGCGCCGCCGCCGCCCCCCGTGCAAGAGGGCATCATCCTGCCCGCCTCGCGTCCCCGCAACGACGCCGCCGGCCGCATCTTTCTGATCATCGTCGACGACCTGCACCTTGACTTTCGCAATACCGGGCGCATCCGCGATTTGTTCAAGCGCATCTCGCGCACGCTCGTGCACGAAGGCGACATGTTCGGCATCGTGTCCACCGGCCCATCGTCGCTCGCCATCGACCTTACTTACGACCACAAGATCCTCGACGAGGCGATCAAGAAGATCACCGGCAACGGCCTCAAGCCCTCCGACATCATTCAGGGCCAGGACGGAGCACAGGGGCCGACGGAAGTGCGCTACCGCGCGCATGTGGCGTTCTCGACCGCGCGCGACATCGTGACGCAGCTCGAACGCATCACGAACCGGCGCAAGGCCGTGATCTGGGTGAGCAATGGCTTCGACTTCAACCCGTTCGAGAATCAGCGCATGGGCGAGGACCCGATTTACGGGGGACGTTCGGGCCAGACACAGGAAGAAGGCCGGCAGTTCAATCAGCAGTTCAATCAGGGGTCGCAGTTCGCCGACGCCGATCTGGCGCGCGAACTCGGCGATCTCACCCGCAGCGCCAACCGAGCCAATGCCACCTTCTACACGATCGATCCGCGGGGGCTGGTGGCCGGGCAAGACCTGGACGAAACCGTCGATCCGTCAGACTTCCAGCAGCACATCCGCAAGACGCAAGACAGCCTGCGCGTCCTGGCCGACGAGACCGGCGGGATTGCGATCGTGAACCAGAACAACTTCGACAAGGGGCTCAAGCGCATCGACGCCGAGACGAGCGACTACTACGTGGTGGGGTACTACTCGTCGAACCCCGACCCGCTGAAGCGCACGCGCAAGATCGAAGTGAAGGTGAAGCGCGACGGGCTCAATGTGTGGTCGCGCACGTCGTACACGCTTCGACAGCC
>JANORI010000138.1:0-3048 GCA_031415235.1 Acidobacteriota bacterium
GCATCGCCGCGGCACGGTCGCCGTCGAGTGAGCCGAAGTTACCCGAGCCGTCGACGACCGGATAGCGCAGCGAGAAGGACTGTGCCATGCGCACGAGGGTCTCGTAGAGCGCCGAGTCGCCGTGCGGGTGGTAGTTGCCCATCACGTCGCCCACGACCTTCGCGCACTTACGGTGCTTGGTGTCGGCGGTGAGGTTCTGCTGCCACATCGTGAACAGGATGCGGCGCTGCACGGGCTTGAGCCCGTCGCGCACGTCAGGCAAGGCGCGCGACGTGATGACCGAGAGCGCGTAGTTCAGGTACCGGCTCTGCGCCGCGTCGTGCAGCGCGACGACGCTGCTGCCATCACCACCGGAGCCAGCCCCCCCGCCGGCGGGCGGCACAGGTGGGCTTCCGGGAGGCGGCGAGGAAGGGGAGGATGTACCTTCGGTGCTTGCCGCGCCGAAGCCGCCGGCAGGCGGCGAAGGCGGGTCGAAGAGCGAGGGCTCAGGTGGGCGCTTGGCCATTAGGTGACGATCTCGAGCTTGCTCACGGCGGCGAACTGACCGAAGTCGCGGTCACGCGTGATGAGGGGCAAATCGCAGTCCAGGCAGAACTGCGCGATCAGCGCATCCCCGAGCCTGGCGCGACGCTTGCGACGAAGAACGGCAGCGCGCAGGCGTCCGGCGCGCTCCCAGTAGCCCGGCCCGAGCGGGCGTTTGCGGATGGCGCGCAGCTGGTCGACGACCGAACTCTCGATCCCGGGATCGCTCACCAGTTCAGTGAACACCGGAGGAGGCAGGACCAGCTGGTCGGCGGCAAGCGCCTCGCGCACGCGCTCCACGTCGGCCCCCACGTCGCCCTGGAGGAACGCGACCATGGAGCTGGTGTCGGCGGCGACCACCTAGCGATCGTCCTTCAGTTGTCTCCAGGTCTTCGAGAACTTCACTGTCCCGCCAAGCTTCAGCAGCTCTCGCTGCGCATGCCTGGCCGACACGAGCTGCAGCCCTTCGCGCACGGTTGCGGTGATGCCCTGACCAGTGGCGGCGCGGGCGCGGCTCAGCTCGGCGGTCGGCACTTCGATGGTGATCTTCTGGGTGGCCGCCATACTGGTGCAGTATACCAGCATCAGTTGCCAGCGTCAGACCCAGCGCACGTCGTGGCCGACGGCCGCGAGGTAGCGCTTGAAGTCGGGGCCGGTGAGCACGAGCGTGGCGGTGTTCACGTTGGGATGGAACGCCACGCGGGCGGCGTCGCGAATGGCGGAGTCGATGGCCACCTCCACGAGGTGCGTGCGGTCGTTGATGAGGCCGAAGGGCGACACCGACCCCGGCGTGAGCCCCAGAAAGGTCTGAAGCCGCTCGGGTGACGCGAAGCCCAGCTTGCCCGCACCGAACGTCTCACCCAGCCCCCTCAAGTCGGCGCGCCGCGTGAAAGCGAGCACGACCAGAAAATGACGTCTGCCCTTCTGGTCACGCAGAAACAGGTTCTTCGCGTGAAGGGCGTCGATGCCGCCCCAATACTGCTCGGCCTCGGCCACCGTGGCCACGGGCGGATGCTCATGGCGCGTGAACGGGATGCCGAGGGCGGTGAGGTAGTGCTCGACGGGGTTCACGGTCACACGCCCGGAACGAGCTTGCCCGGATTCATCAGGTTCGCGGGGTCGAGCGCGCGCTTGATCTGGCGCATCACCTCGAGCGAGTCGCCGTGCTCCTGTTCGAGATACTCGAGCTTTCCAACGCCCACGCCGTGCTCGCCGCTGCAGGTGCCGCCGAATTTCAGCGCGCGTTCCACGAGTCGGTGATTCGCCGCGGCCACTCGCGCCAGCTCGTCTGCGTCGTCGGGGTCGAGCATGAAGATCAGGTGGAAGTTGCCGTCACCGGCATGCCCCACGAGCGGCGCCACCAGGCTCGACGCCTTCAGGTCCGCCTGCGTCTCGACGATGCACTCGGCCAGGTGCGCGATGGGCACGCAGATGTCGCTCGTCCACGCCTTGCAGCCCGGGCGCGATGCGATGGTGGCGTAGAGCACATTGTGCCGCGCTTCCCAGAGCTTGGCGCGCTCTTCGGGCGAGGTCGTCCACGTGAACGAGGTGGCGCCGTGGCCATCGGCCACCTCGCGCACGATTCGCGCGTGCTCTTCGACCGTGGCCTGACTGGGCCCGTGGAACTCGAAGAAGAGCGTCGGCACTTCGGGAAACGCCGTCTTCGAGAAGCGGTTCACGATGGCCAGCTGCACTTCGTCGATGATCTCGATGCGCGCCACCGGCACGCCGAGCTGAATCGTCTCGATCACGGTCGTGGCCGCCGCTTCCATCGACTGGAAGCCGCACACGGCCGTGGACACGGCCTCGGGCCGGCCGTAGAGGCGCAGCGTCACCTCGGTGATCACGCCGAGCGTACCCTCGGAACCGACGAACAGCCGCGTGAGGTCGTACCCCGACGACGACTTGCGCGCGCGTCCGCCAGTTGTGACGATCCGGCCGCCTGCGAGTACCACAGTGAGCCCCAGCACCGTCTCGCGCATGGTGCCGTAGCGCACGGCCGCGGTGCCCGAGGCGCGCGTGGCCGTCATGCCGCCGATGGTCGCATCCGCGCCGGGATCGACCATGAACATCAGGCCGGTGTTCTTCAGGTGGTCGTTGAGCTTCCGGTGCGTGAGTCCGGCCTCGACCGTGACGTCCATGTCGTCGGGACTGAGGCGTAACACCTTGGTCATGCGCGTGAGGTCAATCGACACGCCCCCGTGAACGGCGTTCACATGGCCTTCAAGGGAGCTGCCGATGCCAAACGGGATGATGGGCACGCCGTGGGCCGTGCAGGTCCGCACGACCGCGCTCACCTCCGCAGTGGTCTCGGGAAAGACCACGGCGTCTGGTTCGGCGGCGGCATGCCACGACTCGCCGTGGCTGTGATGCCCGCGCACCGCGGCCGCGGTCGACACCCGGTCGCCGACCAGGGCGGCAGCCACGGCCCCGGCCACGAGGGGGCGAACGGCGCTGCGCAGGCGGGCCACGGTCACCCCGCCACTCTACGACGAAGGAGGCCCGGCGTATACTGGGCGCCTTCAC
>JANORI010000139.1:0-2929 GCA_031415235.1 Acidobacteriota bacterium
GAAGGTGAACTTGAAGTTGAACCGCGGGCTCACTTCCGTGCGCAGCGTGCGCGGACCATCGGGATCTTCCTTCACCGAGTAGCGCTGGATGCTGCCGAAGAAGAAGGCCTTGTCGCGCTTGAGCGGCCCGCCGAGCTGCACGGTGTAGTCGTCGAGCCGGTCGACGCCGGCGGCCTTCAGAGACGGGTTCTCACGCTTGATCGCACTCGTGAGGTTGTCGTCGCAGGTCTTTGCCCGTGTAGCGATACTCAAACAGGCTCGAGAAGGCATTGCCGCCCGACTTGGTCACCGAGTTGACGACCGCCCCCTGGAAGCCGCCGTACTCGGCCGCCTGACCCAGTCCGCCCACCTCGACGCTCTCAACCAGGTTGTAGTTGAAGAACGCCCAGGCGCCGCCGCTTTCCGGGTCGCGCGTGTCGACGCCGTCGAGCAGGAGGGCGTTCGAGGCGTTCGCCGCGCCACCGAACGCCGCGCCGCCATTCACCCCCGGCGAGTAGTTCAGCAGGCTGACGGCTGCGTTCGAGCGCGAGAGCGGCATCGTGAAGAGCAAGGCCTGATCGATGACGCTGTCGGTCGACGTCGACGTCGTGTCGATCGCGACGGCGGCGCTCACCGTGACGGTCTCCTGGATGCCGCCGACGGCCAGCGCCGCGCGCACCTGCACCGTGGCGCCGATGGCGACGACGATGTTCTGCTGCTCGAACGGCCGGAAGCCCGCGAGTTCGGCTCGGACGCTGTAGGCGCCGGGCTGCAGGCCGATGAAGCGGAAGGTGCCGGTACCGTCCGTAATCTGGTCGACCGACCCCGTGCGTCCGGTGAGGACGACCGTCACGCCGGGCAGCATCTGACCTTGTTGGTCGGTGACCTGGCCGGACACGGTGCCCGCCAGGGTCTGTGCCTCGGCCGAGAGACTTGTGGCGACGAGGGCTGCTGCGAGCAACAGCCGTTGCAGCGTTGCGAGGTGGTTGGTCATCGTCCCGTGCTCCTGATGCGGTCGTTCGATGCCGAATAGAGGGCGTAGCCTACGCCCGCGCCGAAGAGGACCAGCGTTGCGACGCCCACTTTCGACTTGAGGAACTTCGCAGAGCGCAGGTCGGTGGAAGGGGCGGCTGGGGCGGCTGGGGTTTGGGCCGCGCGACGCTCCCGCATCGTGCCGGCTTCGCGGGCCGCCGCGACCCGCACCGCGTCGAGTAGGGGCGTGGGTGTGGCGAGGGGCTCGGCAAACGCCCGAGGCGGGAGCAGCAGGGCACCTGTGAGCACTACGCATCCAAGGGCCGTCAGCCGCGAACAGTTGAGCTGTCTGGGCATTTGTCACCATCCTCTGTGAGGGCAAAACGTTCAGTGCAACGGCCGACGCGCGGAGGGAGAAGACGTCGCGGCCCTGGGCGGATTGTCACACAATAGAGGGCATTCGTCCCACCGATATGCCAGCGAACAGTGCAATCAGGAGCTTGGGCCCAGGGCGCGCGGTGCTGGCGGCCGCGGTGCTGGCCGCCGTGGCGGCGGGGTTCTGGCTATGGCGGCCCGGCCATACTGCCGCCGGACTGGTTGAGTTGGGTCACCTTCCGGGCGGCGTCTCGCGCCAGGCGTTGAACGTGGTCGTGGTCACGCTCGACACCACGCGGGCCGACCGGGTCGGGGCCTACGGCCGGCCGTCGGCGTCGGCGACGCCAGTGTTCGACCGCCTGGCCCGTGACGGCGTGCTCTTCGAGCAGGCGATGACCTCGGCGCCGCTCACCCTGCCCGCCCACGCCACGATGTTCACCGGGCACTTTCCGCCCCAGCACGGGATGCGCGACAACGGCGGCTTCTTCCTCGACCCGTCGGCGACCACGCTGGCCGAGCGCCTGCGGGCGCGCGGATACCGCACCGGCGCCTTCGTCGGCGCCTTCGTGCTCGACTCGAAGTGGGGCCTCGACCAGGGCTTCGAGCACTATGCCGACGACTTCGACCTCTCGAAGGTCAAGGCCCTCTCGCTCGGCAACGTGCAGCGCCGCGCCAACGAGGTCGTCGACCTGGCGCTGCCCTGGCTCGAGTCGGTGCAGGACCAGCGGTTCTTCGCGTGGCTCCATTTCTACGACGCGCACGCGCCCTACGACGCGCCGGAGCCATTTGGATCGCAGTACCGCGGCCAGCCCTACAACGGCGAAGTGGCGTTCGCCGATGCCCAGCTCGGGCGGGTGGTGGCGTTTCTCGAGGAGCGCGGCCTGCTCGAGAAGACCATCGTGGTCGTGCTCGGCGACCACGGCGAGAGCCTCGGCGAACACGAAGAAGGCACGCACGGGTTCTTCGTCTACGAAACGGCGACGCACGTGCCGTTCCTCATGCGGGCGCCGTTTGCCGCGACCCGCGGGAAGCGCGTGCCGGGTCTCGTCCGCACCGCCGACCTGGCGCCGACGCTGCTCGACCTGCTGGGCGGTGAGCCTGCCGTCGGCGAGGCCGCCGCCCCGGGTAGGAGTCTCGTGGCGTTGATGACCGGCGCGCAGGCCGACCTGGGAGCCGAGGCCTATGCCGAGGCGATGTATCCCCTGCACCACTACGGCTGGAGTGCGCTGCGGGCCGTGCGCATCGGGCATTACAAGCTCATCGACGCGCCGCGGCCGGAGTTGTTCGACCTCGCGGCGGATCCCGGCGAGACCACCAATCTCTTCGAGTCGCGGCGGGACGTCGGCAATCGCCTGCAACGCGCGCTGCGGGCGCTCGAAGCGCAGTTCGCCCGGGCCGCGGCGCCGCCGGCAACCGAGACGATCGACCCGGAGACGCGCGCGCGGCTCACCTCGCTCGGTTACGTCTCGAGCTTCGTGGCGAATGAGACAGACGACACGGTCGTGCGCGCCGACCCGAAGGACAAGATCGCGCTCTTCAACCTGCTGTCCGAGGCGCGCGACCTCAGCAAGGACGACGAGGCCGACACCGCGAAGATGATCGC
>JANORI010000140.1:0-2350 GCA_031415235.1 Acidobacteriota bacterium
ACCGAGAGGTGCCTGATGGCGACACGACCCAAGATGCTCGATCCCATTCCGCCGGGCGAAATCCTGATGGAAGAGTTCATGCGCCCGCTCGGCCTCAGCATCAACGCGTTGGCGCGGGCCCTGCACGTGCCCGCGATCCGAATCGGCGGCATCGTCAACGGCAAGCGCGCGATCTCGGCCGACACGGCGCTGCGATTGGGGAAGTACTTCGGCACGTCGCCCGAGATTTGGCTTGACCTGCAATCGGACTACGAGCTTCGCGTCGCGCGGCAGACGACGTGGAAGGGCGTGGAGCCGACGGTGCGGACCCGAGTCGCGTGAGCAGTCCGTCCCCCTCGGCATGACGGGGAACCGATGACATTCAAGCTCGATCCGGACGAGAAGACGCTGCTCGAGTCGTTCGAGCGCGGCGACTGCCCTCGCTCAGTGGCTGGTTGGTGGCGGCTCCGGCTCCGTCTCGGGCGGCGCGGCACTGCCGCCGCTGCGGTTCCACAACGTGTCCTCCCAGCCGTGGATCATCCCGTTGTCGCCGCAGACCATGCACCGCCACTCGATGTAGCCGGACGCGCCGTTCAACTCGGCGATGATCTCGCCGAGGCATCGCTTTCGACCGGGGCTGCGCCGGCACGGGACGTTCGTGTGCCAGTCGCCCTCGGGAAGGTGATCGGTCACCCAGGCCACGATCGATCCGAAGAACAGCGCCAGGTTCAGGATGCGGGATGGCAGCTGGTCGGGAAGGTCGCCGGTCTCCTCGTCCAGGTAGTGCTGCATGTCGACGACCCAACCCTGCGGTCTCATTCGGCTTCAACTCGATGCTCGAGCGACTAGCGCTTGTCGGCCCCGCTCTGCGTGAGCTGGTGCACGCGCTGATGAGACAAGCCGAGTAACCGCGCCGCATCTCGTGCGCTCATTTTGAGACGACCGCTGCGCAAGACCTTCACAGCCCGCCGGGCTGCACTGGCCAACTTCTGGTCTTCTTGCTCGGCTCTACGGCGGTGAACGGCGTAGGCACGCACGACGCGCGCGGCCGCTGCCGGGAGCTTCACCTCGTCAACGACCGTCGCCGTTCGGGCGTCGTCGACGAACAGTTCAAGGGCCTCCAGAATACGGCGGCGCGCTTCGTCCACGGTGCGGCCTTGTGTGTGGCATCCCCGCACGCCGCGCACCGAAGCCACCCACCATCCTGTCTCGTCACGTTCGTAGCCAACTCGATAGGTCTTCACGGCTTCCTCAACCATCCCTTCCCAAGGCACGATTCCAGGTCGCGCTCGATCCGCCGGAACAGACCGGGCCCGACGTCCTCGCCCGCGTGCACTGGCACCGTGGTGACGCAACGACCGCACTCAATTCTGAGGTGCGAGCCGCTGTCGCGCCTCGACGCAGCCAAGGGCCCTGAGCCGACGACGGAGGTCCTTGGCCGTCATGCCGCCAGTGTAGCGGGTCGGGCCAAACGTGTCTAGGAGGCTAGACACATCACGGACCGCCGCACGAGCGCTGGGCGCCGGCTGACTCGCGCCGAGACGTCCTGCCCGACGCTCCCAGAGCGGCTCCAGAATCGCAGCGACAGTTATCCGATTCTGTTCGACCACGGCGAACTGCTTCGACGCCTCTAGGGCCGGGTGTCGGTAGCGGCCGCGGTGGCCGCGGAACTCATCTCGCCTGGTGCGCCTGATGCGGTGCGAGCGTGGATGGCGCACGCGCCATCGTGGGTCGAGGTCCTGTCGGTCGCTTCCGAGGCCGTGACGGCCGCGCCCGACGACCTCGTCCTCGGCTAACGAGCGGCGATGTCGAACGGTGACTGGACGCGTGACGAAGTCGAGGCTACCGTGGCTGACTACTTCGTCATGCTCGACGCCGAGCTCCGAGGCGAGAGCGACAGCAAGGCCGAGCACAACCGTCGCGCCCAGGGACCGGCCCGCGACGCCTATGAGAAGCTGCCTTCAGGACCCATTGAGCCGCCCCGCCCTGGGCCGTTGAGGTCGACACGGACGCGCGCGTCAACTGTGCTCGCCACGCCAGGATGTTCTTCAACAGCCCCGACTTCGATCTCGACCGCGCCGTGGCCGGCACGTTCCGAGTGTTGCCAACACCTGACATGCACGCCTTGCTCGAACGCGACTACGACGCGATGGCGACGACGATCACGGGCGCCGTTCCGTCGTTCGCCGAAGTGGTGGCGGCCATTGCGGTCCTCGAGCAACGGCTCAACCCCATCCCTGACCGCTGCCTCACCCCAGTCCGAGCTTCCGCCTCAACGCGCCGATGTCCGGCTCGAACGCATTCCGACCGCCGGCGTCCTTCTGGGCGTAGTCGGCGAGCAACGCCGCGAGCCGCTCACGGCCACGCGCAG
>JANORI010000141.1:0-8085 GCA_031415235.1 Acidobacteriota bacterium
GAAGCCGACGACATGCTCGGCGGCATCTCACGCACCGCTCAATACAAGGGTTATCGTTTCGACATCGGCGGCCACCGCTTCTTCACGAAGATTGCCCCCGTGGAAGCCTTGTGGCACGACATCCTCGGCAACGAGTTCATCTCGGTGCCGCGCATGTCGCGCATCCACTACCAGGGGAAGTTCTTCGACTACCCGCTCAAGGCCGGCAACGCGCTGGCGGGCCTTGGTCCAATCAACGCGGTGCGGATTTTCCTGAGCTATCTGTGGTGGCACTACCGGCCGTACCCCGTCGAAGAGAATTTCGAGCAGTGGGTCACCAACCGGTTTGGTAAGCGCCTGTTCGAGATCTTCTTCAAGACCTACACCGAGAAAGTCTGGGGTATCCCCTGCACCGAGATTCGCGCCGAGTGGGCGGCGCAGCGCATTCAGGGTCTGTCGCTCGCGAAGGCCATTCTCAACGCGACCGCCCTGAACCGGCGGTCCAACGACATCAAGTCGCTCATCAACGAGTTCCAGTACCCGCGGCTTGGCCCCGGCCAGATGTGGGAGATGGCCGCCAAGCGCATCGAAGGCATGGGCGGACAGGTGCTGATGAAGCACCACGTCACCGCCATCGAACACAAGGACGGCAACATCGTCGCGGTGCGCGCCGGCACGCCCGGGGGCGAGAAGCGATTCGAGGCGGACCACTTCTTCTCCACCATGCCGGTCAGGTCGCTCGTGCGTGCGCTCGACCCGCAGGTGCCCCAGACGGTCAAGGACGACGCCGAGGGCCTACGATACCGCGACTTCCTCGTGGTGGCGTTGATGCTGAACCGCGAGGACGTGTTCCCCGACAACTGGATCTACATCCACACGCCCGGCGTGAAGGTGGGCCGCATCCAGAACTTCAACAATTGGAGCAAGGCGATGGTGCCCGACGCAGGCACGACCTGCCTGGGCATGGAGTACTTCTGCTTCAAGGGCGACGGGCTCTGGGACAGCACCGACGCGGATCTCATTGCCCAGGCGGCCCGGGAACTCGAGCAGTTGGGATTGGCCAAGGCGTCCGACGTAAAAGACGGCGCCGTGATCCGCATGCCCAAGGCCTATCCGATCTACGACTCCAAATACCGCGGGCATCTCGACGGCGTGCGTGACTACATCGATCCGATCCAGAACCTGCACACCGTGGGCCGTAACGGCATGCACAAGTACAACAACCAGGACCACTCCATGCTCACGGCCATGATGGCCGTCATGAACATGCAGGGCGCGTCGCACGACATCTGGGAAGTCAACACCGACTTCGAGTACCACGAAGAACAGAAGATGGAAACCGCCGGGTCCGGCGCCGCCGCCGGGGACTGACCATGCTCGTGGGCGTGGACGCCACGTGCTGGGCCAACGAACGCGGCTACGGGCGATTCACGCGCGAATTGCTCACCGCCATGGCCGCGCAAGCGCCCGACTGGCGGTTCCGTTGCTTCGTCGACGCGCGGGCGCACGCGCGCTTCGATCTCGACGCGCCCAACGTCGAATGTGTCGAGGTCTACCAGTCTGCGTCACCGACGGCCGCGGCCGCCGCTGACGGCAACCGGTCGCCCCTCGACATGCTGCGCCTCACACGCGCGGTGGCGGCCCATCCCTCCGACGTCTTTTTTTCGCCGTCGGTCTACACCTACTTCCCCTTGCCACCCGGCATCCGCTCGGTGGTCACGGTGCACGACGCGATCGCCGAGCGCTTTCCGGAATTGACCTTGCCGAGTCCACGGGCGCGTCTATTCTGGCGGGCCAAGGTGGCGTTGGCCCTGTGGCAGGCCACGACGGTGCTGACGGTGTCGGAGTTCGCCGCCGGCGAGATCGCCGAGGTGCTCGGCGTGTCGCGCGCGCGGCTGCGGGTAGCGGTGGAAGCCCCGTCGTCGGTGTATCGCCCAAGCGACGCGCCAGCGGCAATCGCGGCGGTTGCCTCGCGGCTGGGGTTGCCGACCGGCGCCCGGTGGATCATGTACGTAGGCGGATTCAGCCCGCACAAGAACGTCCACCTGCTGGCCGAGGCGCACGGTCGCCTCTTTGCGCGTCTCGGCGACGCCACGCCGTGGCTCGTCCTGGTCGGCACACTGTCGGGAGACCCGTTCCACGGCGCGCAGGGCCAGATTCGCGCGGCCATCGAGACGGCTGGTACCGAGACTCGGGTACTGTGGCCGGGGTTCGTGTCCGACGAGGATCTGCGCCAGTTGCACAGCGACTCGGTGGCGCTCGCGCTGCCGTCGATGAATGAAGGCTTCGGACTGCCCGCCGTCGAGGCGGCGGCGTGCGGCAGTCCGGTTGTGGCCACGACGGCCAGTCCCCTGCCCCAGTTGCTGGACGGCGGCGGCATCTTCGTCGCGCCGTCCGATCTTGACGGGCTCACCGAGGCGCTGTGGCTGCTCGCCACCGATTCCGGTGCCCGGGCCGCCATGGGCGCGACCGCCCGCTCCCGAGCGGCGGCGCTCTCGTGGCAGGCCTGCGCGACTCAGGCGATGGCGGCCCTCGCCGAGGCCGCGCGATGAGCGCGCCGCTGCGCATCGCGTCGCTGACCACGTTCTACCCTCCATACAACTTCGGTGGAGACGGCATCGACGTGCAGCGCACCGCCCGGGTGCTCGCGGGCCTCGGTCACGACGTCACGGTGATCCACGACACGGATGCATACCTCGCCATGACCGGCATCGAGCCGCCGGCAGCCGAGCGTGATCCCCACGTGAACGTCATCGCACTGCGCAGCGCCATGCCGCGCTTCTCGACGCTGCTCACGCATCAGTTGGGCCGCCCCACGATCCACCGGGCGCAGCTGCAGGCGCTCGACCGCGAGGGGCAATTCGACGTCGTCCTCTTCAACAACATGTCGCTCGTCGGCGGTCCCGGTCTGCTGCACTTCGGCGGATCTGCCGCGCGCATCTACGTGGCCCACGAACACTGGCTCGTGTGCGAGTCGCATGTGCTGTGGCGCCACAATCGCGAGGCATGCGTGGGCCGCGAGTGTGTGCGGTGCGTGCTCGCCCACCGGCGCCCGCCGCAACCCTGGCGATACACCGGCACGCTGGCGCGGGAGCTGCGGCATGTCGATGCGTTCGTGGCGCGTAGCCGTTTCAGCCAGGCGCAGCACGCAGCGTTCGGCTTCTCGCGCGAGATGGACGTGGTGCCCTACGGCGTGCCCATGCCGCCGCACCCCTATGACGGACCGTCGCCACATCCACGTCCGTATTTCTTTTTCGCCGGTCGCCTCGAGCTGATCAAAGGCGTCGACGACCTCATCGCTGCCTTCGACGGCGAGGCCGGTCCGGACCTCGTGATTGCTGGCGCCGGCAGCCTCGACGCGACGCTGCGGGCGCAGGCCGCTGGCAAGCCGCGCGTCCACTTCATCGGGCGCGTGCCCTCCGACCGGCTGGCGCCCTACTACCGCCACGCGACGGCGTCGCTCGTGCCCTCGAAGGGATTCGAGACATTCGGCATGGTGGTCATCGAATCGCTGGCGCAAGGCACACCCGTGATTGCGCGCCGGATCGGACCGCTGCCCGAGATCGTCGAGACCACCAGCGGCGGCTCCACGTTTGCGACGCTCGACGAATTGAAAGGACGCGTCGACGAGTACGCGCGTGACCCCTCGACCAGCCGGGCACGGGGCGAACGCGGACGTGACATCGCCCGATCGCTCTTCAATCCAGACCAGGTCACCGCGCAGCTGATGGCGGTCATCGAGCGGGAACTGGCGCGCAAGCGCGGCGGGGCAGGAGCAGCGTAAGCCATGCGCGCGGTGCTGACCTATCACTCGATCGACGACTCGGGTTCTCCGATCTCAGTCTCGCCTGAGGCCTTCACACGGCACGTCAGGTGGCTCACGAGCGGCCACGTCACGGTCGAGCCACTCGACGCGCTGGTGCGAGCCACCGACAGCCGCGACGGTCCGCCGCACCGTGTGGCCCTCACCTTCGACGACGGCTTCGCGAATTTCTCCGCGTCGGCCTGGCCGCGGCTGCGGGATGCCGGCCTGCCGGCCACGGTCTTCCTGGTGAGCGGCCATGTTGGCGGCACCAACGCATGGGGGGGACAGCGCGTGCCCGGCATTCCAGTGCTGCCGCTGATGTCGTGGGACGAGGCGGGCCACTGTGCCTCGGAAGGCGCCAGCATTGGTGCGCACTCCCGCACGCACCCGCACCTCCCGGCGATAACGGCCTCCGACGCCCGCGCCGAAATGGAGGGCGGGCGGCAAGATCTATGCAATCGACTCGGCGTGCCGGTCAGTGCGTTTGCATATCCCTACGGCGACGTGTCGCCGGCTGTGGCCGCGACCGCCATGTCGACCTTCGACATCGCGTGCACGACCGAGTATCGGGCGTTGTCTGGCGACGACCTTCGACACCTCGTGCCCAGGATCGACATGTACTATTTCCAGGCGTCGGATGCGCTCGCGGATTGGGGCACGCTGGCCTTCCGGCGCCGCGTCGCCCGGCGCCGTGCCCTGCGCGCCGTGCGCCAGGGGTTGTCGGCGCTGTCCTTCAGCAGTAGCCGAAGGGCTCCGAAGGGCTTATGATGGTCGTGGTTTCCCAGATGCCGGTCGGGCGGCACGCGCGTTGCGCGAACCGTCGTCATGCGGGAGGAGGTCTTCGTGCCAGGCAAGCCACCAACAACCGATGCGGGACTTGACGAAGTGATGCTCATGGCGGTCGCGCCTGTCCACAAGATGGCGCTCGGCGTCGCGACCGGACTGGTCAGCGGCTTGATCGTCTTTGCCGCCACGGCGTTTGTCGTGGCCCTGCAGCCGCCGGGGGCCCCGCGTCTCGAACTGATCGCCAATTACTTCTTCGGATATACCGTCACGTGGGGCGGCGCGGTCGTGGGTTTCCTGTGGGCCTTTGCCGTGGGCTTCGTCGGTGGCTGGTTCGTGGGCTTCGTTCGCAACTTCGTGACCGCCGTGTGGATCTTCTTCGTGCGAACCCGCGCGCAATTCTCCCGTAACTTCCTCGACCACATCTAGTCTGGATGCCCGCATCATGGCCGACAGCCTGAAACACGACGAAATCCAAGAGATCAAGAAGTCGCTGGTGCGCTTCAGCGAGCAGGGATGGGGCCTGGCCTTCGGCAGCGCGGCGGCGGTAGGCCAGTTTGTGGCCACCATCGTGCTCGTGCTGCGAGTCGGCATCAACGTCGGCGAGCATCTGAACCTGCTCGGCGTGTACCTGCCCGGCTACAGCGTCAGCTACGTCGGCAGCGTGATTGGTTTCGTGTACGCCTTCGTGATCGGCTACGGCGCCGGCCGAACGGTCGCGACGGTCTACAACAAATTCCTGCCGCACTGACGCGGTGGAGCGCGGCGGCTACCCGCCAGGTGTGACGCCTGGTGCCGGAGTTTTCGGCGACGCCGCATGGCGAATCCAGCCGACGAGCCAGCGTGCGAGCAGCACGATCGTGACCGCGCAGACCACCGTGACCGCGAGCGCTGCCAGCGGATAGGTCAGCGCCAGCATTCCCAGGCCGATCACGAAGGCGTCACCCGCCAGACTCAGGCCCCAGTTGGTGAACGGCTCCGGGCTCAGATTGACCGCCGCGCGCGTGCCCGCTTTGGTGAAGTGACCGCCGGCAGCCAGCGTGCCGCCCACGACCGCCGTGAGGCCCTGCAACCAGGGCGCCGCCTCGCCGAGCGTAGACACCGCAATCAGCGCGCCGCCGAGCGGCCGCACGAGTGTGTGCACCGTGTCCCATACGGTGTCCACCCACGGCACCTTGTCGGCGACAAACTCCACCAGGTAGAGCGCGAGCGCCAGTCCGATGACCCACGGATGATTGAACGCGGCGAACTGAGGCGGCAGATCCACGACCCCGAAGCGCGTGGCCAGGCCCAGGATCGCCACGGTCGCATACAGATTCACGCCCGCCGCCAACGAGAATCCGAGCGTGCGTCCGGCCGTGACCAGCAGCTCCATGTCTACGCCTTCTTCGCCACAGGGCCCTCGGCCAATAGCGCCTCGATGGCCGCCCGTACTTCGGCAATCACGTCATCGCGGTCGGCCAGGGTGCGGCCTGCCGTTGCAACCGGCGCGCCGATCCGGATCGAGACGGTGACGGGCCGCACGATGGCGCTACCCCTCCGCATCGCCGCTCGGCCGCCCGTGACCGCCACCGGCACGATCGGCGCCTGCGCCGTCATCGCCATGATGAAGCCCCCCTTCTTGAAGGGCAAGAGTTCGTCAGTGCGGCTGCGCGTGCCCTCCGGGAAGATCAGGAATGAGTTGCCCTGGCGAATCGAGTCGGCGGCCACGTCGATGGACGCGAGCGCTTCGTCACGCCGGCCGCGCTCCACGGCCACGAAGCCACCGGCTTCCATGATGGCGCCGAGAATCGGCAACTTCCGCAGTTCAGCCTTGAAGAGAATGTGCAGCCGGGGGTGCAGAGCCTGGAAGAGCACCGGCGGGTCGACGTTGCTCTGGTGGTTGGCGCAAAACACCACGGCTCGTCCGGCCGGAATGTGTTGGCGTCCGGCCACGCGGTAGCGAATGCCGGCGGCGCCGAGCGCCAACCAGACGCCGCCATGGCCAAGCAAGTACATCAGCCCCTTCCACTTGAACGGCAACACGACGAGCAGTCCCAGCGTGCCGACCACAGCGACGTAGGCCGCGGCCAACACATAGGCGGCGAGCGACCGGACCGTCGCGATTCCCGTGGACACCAACTCAGACACGTGACTCCCACCCGGCGCACCGCTTCGCCCGCGCACCCACAATGCAAATGCCCGGCGCGGACATCGTCCGGACCGGGCATTCTAACGTGAGCGAGCAGACGAGGGCTACGAGGCTCGCGCGTGACGAGCCTTGGCAGGCACCGCGACCGGCGCGGGCGGTACGACCGCCTTGGCCGGCGCCGCCTTTGCGCCGGCGCGCGTTTCGGCGCGCAGTGCGTTCCTGGCCTTCACCGTGAAGCCGCGCTCGAGCGACTTCTCCACGCGGTCTTCGATCTCGCCGGGGGTGACCCGCATGACCTCTGACACTTCGGACACGATCAGTGACTTGGCGCGGTCGAGCATCCGCTTCTCGCGAAACGAGAGGCTTTTCGACTTGGCGAGAAACGTGAGACTCTTGAGCACGTCGGCCATGTCGGCAATCGAGCCGCTCCGCATCTTGTCGGAGTTGTCCTTGAAACGGCCCTTCCAGTTCGCGTGGTTGTCGATCTTGCCGTCGCCGAGTTTGCCAAACAGGCGCTCGACCTCTTCGTCGTCAATCGCCCGCCGCAGCCCGACGTTGTCGACGTTGGCCACCGGCACGAGCACCGTTGTGTCGTTTGACAGGATACGCAGGTGGAAGAACCCGCACGTAGTGCCGAGAATAGTCTTCTCTTCGACTTTTTCTACGACACCGAGACCGTGATTGGGGTAGATGACCTTGTCGCCGACCGAAAATGACACGTGGCCCCCGTTCCAAGGATGGGTAGGTCGAAAGGGCGGGTAGTTTGCCCTTGAGGACCTGCCCATTATAGCCGAGGTTCGGTCGTCTGACTATTGAAAATGCCCGAAAAATCGAGGTATGTCGGCTGCGCGGAGTTGCACCGGCCTATCGCCCTAAATGATGCAGCGCTGAGGGTTACCCTCGCGCCGCCAACCGGAGCCAGCCGTTCTGAGTATGCTTGAGCGCATGCGCCGTGCAGCATTCGGGACCGTGTTCGCGCTGGGCGTGGCCGTCGCCGCGACCCCGCTCGGGACCAGCCGCCAAGCCGCCCCGGCGAGCACCGCGCGCCTGATCGCGCCGAATCTTGCGCCCTATGTCCCGACGCCACAAGAGGTCGTGGACCGCATGCTCACGCTCGCCCGGGTCACGAAGGCCGACGTCGTCATCGATCTGGGATGCGGCGACGGGCGCATTCCGATTACGGCGGCCAGGGTGTACGGCGCACGCGGCATCGGTGTCGACATCGATCCGCGGCGCATTGCGGAGGCGACCGCCAACGCCGCCCGCGAGGGCGTGGCGCATCTGGTAACCTTCAAACTGGAGAACGCGCTCACCACCGACGTCTCCTCGGCCACGGTCGTGACCACCTACCTGCTCACGGCCTCGAACCTGACCCTGCGGCCGATCC
>JANORI010000142.1:0-4591 GCA_031415235.1 Acidobacteriota bacterium
ACGAGGTTGAACTGCGCGGCCGGCGGACCATCGTAGGTCACGACCTTCGAGGCCGCGTCGTCAGGCGGCTTGCCATACGCGCCCCACATCCGTGTGAAGGCGCCGGTGTCGGCGTCGTAGACGATCACGCGGCGATTCACATAGCCGTCGGCCACGTAGAGCTCGTTGCTCTTCGGATCCACGTAGACGTCGGCGGCGTTGTTCACGTTGGCCGTATCGAGCGAGCCGCGGCTCTGTCCGCGCTTGCCGATCTGCAGCAGGAAGCGGCCGTCGCTCGTGAACTTCAGGATCTTGTTCTCTCTGCCGTCGCGCAGACGCGGGCCGCCGGCCGAGGTGATCCAGACGTTGCGCTTGTGGTCCACGTGGATGGCGTGTTCGTCTTCGGGCCATTCGTAGCCGGCGCCCGGACCGCCCCAGCCGCGCAGATAGCGCCCGGCTGCGTCGAATTCGAGCACCGGCGGCGCCGCCGTGCAACACGCGGCCTCGGGGTTCTGCGCCTTCTCGTCGTCGGTGAGCGACCAGGGGCGATGCAGCACCCACACGTGATCGCTCGCATCCACGGCCACGCCGGTGACCTGGCCCAGCGTCCACTGCGCGGGCAGCGTGGGCCAGCGCGGGTCCACGTCGAAGACCGGCGGCGCGGGAGAGGTCTGCGCCGACGCGCCGGCCACGCGCGTCACCGCGCGTTCGGTCACACCCAGGACCAGCAGCGCGCCGAGCGCGCTCATCACCACGTGCCGTCGTGTCATCGATACTCCTTGACCGGCCGTGTCGACCGGGCGGCGCAGCTACGCCGCTTCGTGATCTTCGGCCACCGTGCGGTTGCGGCCGGCGGCCTTGGCGGCATACAGGCGGCGGTCGGCCACATCGAGCAGCGCGCGCGTGGTGCCGTCCTGCGGCATGCTGGCGGCGCCCACGCTGGCCGACAGTCGCGGAATGCGCGCATCGGCGTGCAGGGCCGCCCGCCATGCGTCGAGTCGCGCCACCGCGGCCGCGCGTTCCACCCGCAGGATCACGGCGAATTCCTCGCCGCCGTAGCGCGCGATGATGTCGTCGTCGCGGAACGCCTCGCGCAGGCGGCCCGCCGCAAAGCGCAGCGCCTCGTCGCCGGCCGCGTGGCCATAGCGATCGTTGACCGACTTGAAGTCGTCGAGGTCGATGATCGCGACGGTGAACGGCCGATCGGCGCGCTGCTCCGCCAGCAGGCGCGCGAAGCTCTCGTCGAAGTAGCCCCGGTTGAAGAGGCCCGTGAGCTGGTCGCGCATCGAGCCCAGCCAGAAGGCGCGCGAACGCACGACGACGGCCGCGTGGATGATGGTGGCGACCGCGATGAGCTGGAGGCGGCTCGCCTGCGAGTCCCACTGAAACGTGCCGTACACGTCGGACACGACCCATGCCGCGGGCTCTAGAAGGCCCACCCAGGTGACCAGGGCGCCATACTGCAGCAGCGCGGCGCCACCCGCGGCGAGGCACACGCGGGGGTCGTAGCGCAGCCCCGTGCCGGCCAGCGCCACGAAGTACATCGTGTAGTGCACCAGACTGTTGCTCACCACGATGGGACGCCCGGCCAGGATGAAGCTCACGAAGCCGAGCGAGATGATGGCGACGTCGAATTGGCTGGTGGCGAAGCCGAGCCAGACGGGCGGCGCTGGCCGCGCCGCCAGGCGCTCGAACCACACCGCGAACCCCAGCGCCACGACTATCGTGGCCAGGCCGAGCCAGTTCTCGACCAGGCGCGGGTTCGCGAGCGACGTGGTGAGCGGCACGAGCGACAGCAGCACGAGCAGCCCCAGCCGGAACTGCGCGACGAAGAGGTCGCCAGAGCGGCTGAGGTCGCGGCTGATGGGATCACCCCACCCGGCCACGGCACGCGCAATCTTGAAATACACGCTCACGAGCTAGTCCCCGAGGTGTAGAGCGCTGTCGGCGTCAGTACCCCATCGCGTAGCCGGTTCTGCGTGGATCGGCACCGGCCGTCATGGCACCAGTCTTCTGGTCGACGCGGATGACCTGCATGTGGCCCAGGCTGCCCCAGCCTGGCAGCACGTCCACGGTGTGTCCCATGGCCTCGAGCGCGGCAATGGTGGCCGCGGGTACACGCCCTTCAATCTGCACCGTGATGGCGGCGCCTGGCTTGTAGAAGTTGGGCTGTGCGTCGAGCGACAAACGCGGCGCCTCGATGGCGGCCTGCACCGGCATCTCGAAGTCCACCAGGTTGAGCAGCACCTGGAACTCCGTTTGTCCGATGGTCTCGCCGCCGGGCGTGCCAAACACGTACGCGAGCTTGCCGTCCTTCAGCACGACGACCGGCGAGTTGTTCAGCACGGGAATCTTGCCCGCGGCCACGTAGTTGACGTCGGTGGGGTAGGGCGAGGTGGAGCCGAGGCGCATGCCGTTGTTCAGTAGCAGCCCGGTGTTGCCGACCACGACGTTGCTGCCGAAGAGCCCGCCCAGGGTCGGCGTGACGCCCACGGCGTTGCCGAAGCGGTCGAGCACCGAGAACGACGTCGTGTGCTGCTCGGGGTCGTAGGCCTCGTCGAAGGCCGGGCCCGCCGCGCGCTGCGAGATCGCGGGACTGCCTTCGGGAACGCCGGGCGGCGGATACGCAATGGCCTTCGTGGGGTCAAACAGCGCGCGACGAGCCGTCGTGAACTCGCGCGACATCAGGCCGGCGGTCGGCACCTTCACGAACGCCGGATCGGCGACGTAGCGGTAGATGTCGGACTTCGAGATCTTGATCGATTCGATCACCGCGTGCAGTGCCGCTGGCGAGTTGGCGCCAGCCGCCTTCAGATCGACGGCCTCGATCAGGTTGGCGCCCATGAGCACTTCGAAGCCGCCGCGCGACGTGGCCGGGTTGCTGTAGACGTCGTGCCCGCGGTAGACGGTGTGGAGCGGCTCGGTCCATTGCGGGGAATAGGCCGCGAGGTCGGCCGCCGTGAGGACGCCGCCGTTCTCCTTGAAGAAGCGCTCGAATTCCTGCGCGATGTCGCCTTTGTAGAAGCGGTCAGACGCGGCGCGGATGGCCGCCTCGCGCGTGGCGCCCTTGGCCTTGGCCTGCGCCTCGGCCTCGACCAGCTTGCGCAGCGTGGCCGCGTAGTCGGGATTCTTCAGCAGGTCGCCGGCCTCGAGCGGCTTGCCGTTGGGCATGAAGATCCGGGCGCTGGTGGGATAGCGCGAGAGGTTCTTCGCGCCGCGCGCGATCGACTGCGCCAGCAGCGGATCGATCGGATACCCCTGCTCGGCGTAGTCGATGGCCGGCGCGAAGACCTCGGCCAGGGTCATCGTGCCGTAGCGCTCGATGATCGACAGGTAGCCGCCGATGTTGCCGGGCGTGATGCCCGCTTTCATGCCGGCGTTCAGCAGGTCGGGCGTCATCTCGGCGGCCACGAGCGCCTTGGGTGCCGCGCCGGCCATCGACACCGAGTAGACCTTGCCGCTGGCCTTGTGGAAGACGGTCATGAAGCCGTTGCCGCCGATGCCGTTCATTTCTGGTTCGCCGAGCGCTGCCATGGCGCCCACGGCGGCTACCGCATCGAACGCGTTGCCGCCTTTGAGCAGGATCTGCAGGCCGGCCGACGACACGATGGGATGCCCGCTCGTGACCAGGCCGTGGCGCCCTGCCACGGCGGGACGGGTCATTGCGGGCCGGCTCGACGCGGGCGCTTCGGCCGCCTGCTGCTGGCCCACGACCAGGGCGGTGCCGGCCGCGAGAACGAGTGCTGACGCCGTGAACAGGGTGCGTGTGCGCATCGATAGGCTCCCAGGGAAATTGAGTGTGTAGAGTATAGGAGCAAGACGCCCCGGATGACCGCCGTCCGGGACGCACCCTGCCACCCCGCGCATGCCGTCCCTCACCGATCCCGATCCGTTACGATTTTCGTTCGCCTCGGTGCGATCCCTGCCAGTGCGGGGCGCCAGCGGCGTCACCGGGTCGCGTGCCGGCCTGCTGATCGTGGAAGACGACCTGGGCATCTACCGCCTGTCGGGGCAGACGGCCACGCTGTGGGCCGGGCCGGACCTGCATCCTGAACTCAGCGACCTCGAGGGCATTGCCGCCAACGAGCGCGGCGACACGGTGTGGGCGGTGGCCGAAGAGAGCGGCGTGCTCGTGGAACTGGCTCTCGGCGCGCGCGGACCCACCGTGCGGCGCACCGGTCGCTTGCGGCGGCCGGGGTCGCGCGCCAACAAGGGCTTCGAGGGCGTGGCGTTCCTGCCCGCCCGGCACTCGAGCACGGGCCGCGATGGGCTCGTGGCGGTGCACGAACACAAGCCGCGCCGCGTGTGCATGTTCTCGCTGCCAGATTTGCATCAGACGCACGACCTGCCGCTGCCGCCCGAGGCCAAGGACGCGCTCGAGGATCTGGCCGACGTGGCCGTCGACCCGGTGACCGGCCTGCTGGTGCTGCTGTCGGAGGCCAGCCGCCGGCTCGCGGTGATGCGCCTCGAGGGCGACGACCTCCGGTTCGTGTCCACCTTCGACCTGCCGCTCCCAGGTAAGGAACGGCCCGAAGGTTTGGCCTTTCTGAGCCGGGGCCGGCTGGCGGTCGTGACCGAGGGCCCCGCCCGGCTGATGGAGCTGCGCGTGACG
>JANORI010000143.1:0-14280 GCA_031415235.1 Acidobacteriota bacterium
GCACTGACGACCCTGCGCGAGTTGAATCGGACGCGGAATCATCGGCCCGTGGCCGACACCATCGGCCGACTCATCGAGGCCACGCGCGCACACGTGGGCTTCGTGCTGTGGCGAGGCGGCGAACAGGTGTTGGCCAACGTCTTGCACATTGCCGAACTGGCCCGCCGGTACGAAGCTGAGGGCGGGTTGTCGTTCCGCGGGTTCGTCGACGAGCTGCGCGACGCCGCCGATCGTGCCCCCACGCCAGAGGCGCCGATCCTCGAAGAAGGCACCGACGGCGTGCGCCTGATGACCGTGCACAAGGCCAAGGGGCTGGAGTTTCCGGTGGTGATCCTGGCCGATATCGGCTGCAAGCTGAGCCGCGAAGACGCCCAGCGGCATCTCGACGCCTCGCGCGGACTCGCGGCCATCAAGCTTGCGGGCTGGACGCCGCTCGATCTGCACGACAACAACGCGCTCGAGGCCGCCCGCGATGCGGCCGAAGGTGTGCGGCTGGCGTACGTGGCGGCCACCCGCGCGCGCGACCTGCTGGTCGTGCCGGCCATCGGTGATGGGCCGCAGGACAAGCACTGGGTGCACCCGCTCTCGGCAGCGATCTACGGCGGCGAGGCCGTGCCCGTGCCCGGCGCGCCCGGCGTCCCGGCGTTCAGCGGCAAGGACACGCATCTCGACCGGCCGCCGCACAACGCCCCCACGCTGCACACGATGCGGCCCGGAGCGTTCGCGCACACCGATCCGACGACCGGCGAGCCCTACACCGTGACGTGGTGGGATCCGCTCCTGCTCGATCGGCCCGGCGCCGAACGGCGTGGACTGCGGCACGAGCACTTGATCGGCAAAGACGCGGCGACCACGGTCGTAGCGGCGGATCGCGGCCGGTACGAGCAGTGGCGCGACCGGCGTGCGGCTGCGCTGGCCCGTGGCGCCACGCCCAGCCTCGGAGTGATGACGGCCACCGAGTGGGCGCGCGCCAGCGTTGCCGGCACGCTCGAAGCGCCGCCCGAACTGCTCGCGTTGGCCGCGCGCGTCGAGGTGACCGCGGCGGATGTCGGAGATCCCGCGCGACCCTCGGGTCCGCGCTTCGGCACGCTCGTGCATGCGCTACTGGCGCACGTGGCCCTCGACGCCGGGCCCGGCGACGTGGCGCAGATGGCCTCGGTGCAGGCGCGCATGCTGGGCGCGACCGATGACGAACGCGCGGGCGCGGCCACGGTCGCCGACCAACTGCTGCGCCATCCGCTTGTGGCCCGCGCGCGTGCAGCCATGGCCGCCGGGCGAGTGTGCCGGCGCGAGGTGCCGCTGGTCGTTACCGTGGGAGGCGTGCTCGTCGACGGTCAGGCCGACTTGCTGTGGGATGACGGCGAGGGCTGGATGGTCGTGGACTTCAAGACCGACATCGATCTGGGCGCCAACCTCGAGCAGTACACGCGCCAGGTGGCGTTGTACCTCGAAGCGTTGACGCGCGCCACCGGCCGGCCGGCCACGGGCGCTCTCTTGCGAGCGTGAAGGCCGCCGGTGCCAAGGCCTGATATCGTTGCCCTCATGTCCATCCGCGTGCCCGCCCGTCCCCTCGGCCGCTCGGGCCTCACCGTGTCTGCGCTTGGCCTTGGCTGCATGGGCATGTCCGACTTCTACGGCAGCGCCGACGAGACTGCCTCGGTCGCCACGCTGCATCGCGCCATCGACCTCGGCATCACGTTACTCGACACGGCCGACGCCTATGGTCCCTTCACGAACGAGACCCTCGTGGGCAAGGCCACGCGTGACCGGCGGGACCAGGTGGTGCTTGCCACCAAATTCGGCTTCCAGCGTAACGCCGACGGCACGCCGATAGGCGTGAGCGGGCGGCCCGAGTACGTGCGGCAGGCATGCGATGCGTCACTGGCGCGACTTGGCGTGGACACCATCGACCTCTACTACCAGCACCGCGTCGATCCCGCCGTGCCCATCGAAGACACGGTCGGTGCGATGTCTCTGCTGGTGGCAGCCGGCAAAGTCCGGTACCTCGGGTTGTCGGAAGCGGCGGCCGCCACGCTGCGGCGCGCCGTGGCTGTGCACCCCATCGCTGCCCTGCAGACCGAGTACTCGCTGTGGAGCCGCGACCCGGAAGGCGAGTTGCTCGCAACGTGCCGCGAACTCGGCATCGGCTTTGTGGCCTACAGCCCGCTCGGTCGGGGATTTCTGACGGGTCGCTTCCGCTCGCTCGACGATCTGGAGCCGGGTGACTGGCGACGCCAGAACCCGCGCTTTCAGGGCGACAACTTCCAGAAGAATCTGGATGTCGTGGCGCAGGTGCAGACACTTGCGCGCGACAAGGGCTGCACACCGGCGCAGCTGGCGCTGGCGTGGCTCCTTGCGCAGGGCGACGACATCGTCCCGATTCCTGGGTCGACGCGTGCCGAGCGCGTCGAGGAGAACGCCGGTGCGGTCGCCATCGAGCTATCGCCTGCCGACCTGGCGTCGCTGGCGGCGCTGGCGCCCCACATCGTGGGGGAGCGCTACATGGAGGCCGGTCGGACGCTGCTGAACGGCTGATTCATGTCACATCGAGCGGCGATCGCCGCATCAGTTCTGGCGGCGCAGTTCCTCGCAGTCGAGGTCGTCCACACCCAGGAGTCGCTCGAGCTCCGGGGAACCGTGGTCCATGCCGGTGGTCAGGCGGCCGCCGGGGAAGCACGTGTCTGCGCCTTCCCGATCGAGCGCGGTCCGTCCTCGTCGGCCAGCTGCGGCCGGGCCGACAAGAGCGGTGCGTGTCGCGTGGTTCTGCGACGCTGTCGAAAGTCGTTTGCGTCAGGCCGGTTCCCATCTGCGAATGTCCCTTCATCGGTGCCCAGCCAGGCCGCTGGCGCGTCTGGGCAGTCGATGCGCAAGGACGCGATGGCCTCGAGAGTGCGTGGCAGAGCTTCCGCCACGTGCGGTGAGGGTACGCGTCTCAATGGCGCCTGAAGCGCTCGTCGGCGACGAGGTCGGTCTTGGGGCTCATGAACTGCCAGAGCCGGCCCCGCGAAGGCCCGGGGCCAGCACAATCTGTGGAACCCAGCGCGCGCTTCGTGGCCTGTAGACTACGGGTGATGTCCACCGCCTTGTCGCCTCTCGACTTCGATGTGCGCCGTCACATCCTGACAGCGCTCGCAGCGGGCACCACGCCCACGCGGGTATCGGTGATGCAGGCCCTGGGCCTCGACTACACGCACGTCTCGTCCAGCTACGCCACGCTTGCGGCCTCCCACGTCGTCGTACTCGATCCGCACACTGGCGAGGTGTGGATGGCCATGCCGTTCTCGGCCGTGCCCACGGCGTTTCCGGTCGTGATTGGGCAGCGATCGGTGTGGGCCACCTGCGCGTGGGACGCGTTCGGTATTGCCGCCGCGCTCGACCAGGACGTCACCTTCGCCACGCCGTGTCCGGCCTCGAATGCCGTGATTGCCGGCGGCGTGCGACGCGGCGTGCCGTATGCGCATCCCGGCGCCGTGGCGTACGTAGGCGTACCGGCCGCGCGCTGGTGGGACGACATCGGCTTCACCTGATCGACCATTCGACTCTTCCGGTCGGAAGGGGACGTCGCGCCGTGGGAACGGGCGTTGGGTCGCGAGCCCGGACGAGTTGTGCCGGTAGCGCAGTTGGCGGCGCTCGGACGCCGCTGGTATCGCGGACGACTGGCGCCCGATTGGCAGCCGCGTCGCCTCGAGGCCTCGCAGGCATTGCTCGAGTCCACCGGATTCACCGGCCCGTTCTGGTCGTTCACCGGCTGAGACCTGGGATTGGCGCACAGCGTGTCGGCGACGGCCGCCTTGTAACCAAACGCCCGCGTCTGCGTATCGGGTCGTATCTGGCTAGCAGCTAAGCTAGGTCTGGCCGCGCGTGATCCAGGCCGGCACGACGGGCATCGTGACGCCGACGAGGTCATCGAGCAGTGCAATGGGATCGGCGCCGTATCGCACGATCGCGCGCGTTTCGGGCTTGATGAAGCCCTCGGTCCAGGCGTGCTCCATGAACCGGATCAGGTCGTCGTAGAAGCCGTGCGCGTTCAGTAGACCGCAGGGCTTGCGGTGCAGGCCGAGTTGCGTCCACGTGACCGCCTCGAACCACTCCTCGAAGGTGCCGATGCCGCCAGGCAGCGCGATGAAGGCGTCGGCCAGATCCGCCATGAGTGCCTTGCGTTCGTGCATCGAGTCCACGACGTGCAGGCTGGAGACGCCACTGTGGCCGATCTCGCGCGCCATCAGTGCGTGAGGGATCACGCCTACGACCTCGCCGCCGGCGTCGAGCATCGCATCGGCGACGATGCCCATGAGGCCGACGTTGCCGCCGCCGTAGACCAAGACGTCTCCACGGGCCGCCATTACTCTGGCCAGCCCGCGAGCCGCCTCCGCGTACTCGGGGCGAACGCCAGACGTGGAGCCGCAGAACACGCAAATGCGACGCATGGGGCGCAAGGATAGCAGGTGGCGTCTCTGCTACGCGACGTGTCAGCCGGCGAACTTGTAGCCGAGGCCGTGCACGGTCAGGATGGTCTGCGGCACTCTCGGGTTGACCTCGAACTTCTGCCGCAGCCACGCCACGTGCACATCCACGGTGCGCGTGGACGGCGTGTGCTCGTAGCCCCACACTTCCTGCAGCAGCTCATCGCGTGACAGCGTGGCGCCGCGATGCTCCAGGAAGTAGCGCAGCAACTGGAATTCCTTGGCCGAGAGCTCCACGGCCGCGCCGTCGCGTGTCACTTCGGCCTTGCGCACGTCCACGACCACCTCGCCGAACGAATACTTCGCCGAGCCGGCCGAGCCGGAGGGTGCCGCGGCCGCCGGCACCTGACCGGCCCGCCGCAACAGCGCCTCCACACGCGCCAGCAGCTCCATGGCTTCGAAGGGCTTGGTGAGGTAGTCATCGGCGCCGAGCTTCAGGCCCACCACGCGGTCCACGACCTGGCCGCGCGCGGTCAGCATCAGGATGGGCGTCGTGATGCCACGCTGCCTGAGCGTGCGGCACACGTCGAAACCGTCGCGCTTGGGCAGCATCACGTCGAGCAGGACGAGATCGAACGCGCCGGTCGTCGCCAGAGCCAGGCCGGCCTCACCGTCGCCCGCCGTCTCGACGTCGTACCCTTCAGAGATCAGCCGGTCGCTCAACGTGAGCTGCAGCCCCGGTTCGTCCTCGACGAGCAGCAGACGACCGCTCGCCACGGCTAGGACGCCGACGCCGGGGCCGACGATGCGGCCGCACGCGCCTCGGCGTGAGCGGTCGCAGTGGCCTCGGTCGCCCCCGGCACCGGCAGCGTCGCCGGCAGACAGATCGTGAACGTGCTGCCGTGGCCCGGCTCCGTCGTGAGTTCCACGCGTCCGCCGTGTGCGTCCGCGATGCGGCGTACCAGGCTCAAGCCGAGCCCGCTGCCCGGCACTTGATCGGCGACGGCCGTGCGTCCCCGATAGAACGGCTCGAAGACGAGCTGACGTTCATCCGCATCGAGGCCAGGCCCGTGATCTTCAACGGCAATGCGCACTTCGCGTCCGTGCTTCGATGTGCCACCAGAGACGCGCACGCGCACCCATCGGTCGTGCCCGGCGTACTTGATGGCGTTGCCCACAAGGTTTTGCACGGCCGACCGCAGCGCTCCGGCATCGCCGACGAGCGATGGCAGATCGGCGTCGATGTTCACGTGCACGTCCACGCCCGCGCGGTCGGCATCAGTCGACGACTGCTGCACCGCATCCTGCACGACCATCGCCGCCGAGACGGGTGCCATCGGCAGCGGCCGTCCGGAGCCCAAACCCGCCATCTGCAGCACGCGCTCGACCGTCTCGCCGAGCCGGCGCGCTTCCGTTTGGATGGTCGTGCCGTAGCGCTTCACGCGCGCCGGATCGCCCACGACGCCGTCAGCGAGGTTGCCCGCGGCGGAGTTGATGACCGCGACCGGCGTGCGCAGCTCGTGCGATACCGCGGCGACGAACTCGAGCTGCTGGCGCGCCAGCGCTTGAGCCCGCCTGGCCGAGACGGCGATGAGCGCGACGGCCACGCCGAGCAGCGCCAGTACGCTGCCGCTCAACGAGAGGTTGCGTCGCCGCGACGCGGCCACGGCGGCGTCGAGCGAGCCGGCCCGGTGCTGCACGCGCAGCTCCCAGTGGCCCTGGCCGTGGGTGATCGCACGCGTCCGTACCGAGCGGCGCCCGTCGCCGTCGCGCATCTCGATCACGCTCACCACCGCGCGGCCAGTGGCGTCAGGCGCGTCGAGCGCTTCGCCTGCGTCACGCACGGCCCCGAGCGGCCCTGGCGTCGATGGTGACGGCTCGGCGCGGCTGTCCTCCAACCGGCGGTCTCCAGTCGTGCGCGTGAAGACCATCATCGGGCCCACGTGGGGACGCAGGAACGACCCGCTGAAGTCGGCCGACTCGGCGGTCGCCGCGGCCGCGCCTGGCTCTGACTCGAACACCACGTTGCCGCCGATCCTCGACACGACCGCCACGCGGTAGTCGGCCGATTCGGGGAAGTGCTCGACCACGAGCGCAGGAATGCGTTCGCCGGTGAGGGTCTCAAACGCGAGCGACACGACCGTGAAGCCACGGACCTCTACGTCGGGCAGGAACCGCTCGGCGCGGTCGCCAGCGCGCGGCATCGAGACTCGCACCACAGGTGAGACGAGCGTGCGCTCGTCTCCGAGCGCGGCCGAGGCGGCCATGCGTTCGCGGCGGCTCACGGCGTCGTCGTCGGCGGTTTCGACAAACTGCTGCAGTTGCGCGCGCAGGGACGTGAGATCGGCGGGCCACTCGGTGGCCTCGAAGACCCGACGGCTGGGGGCCCACTGGTGCACGACGAGCCGGGCGTCGCCGGTCGCGGCCGACCCCAGCGATTCCACGAACCACACCTGCTTCACGAGCGCGGCGGTCGAGGGTGTGGCGATGGCGGTCTCGTAGCGCAGCGCATACGCGTCCCAGTCGCGGCGCTCGACCATGGCGCCGTCCACTTGCAGACCGGCGCTCACCCGCGACAGCTCTCCGTCGACGGCCGCGGTGAACTGCGCGGCTGCGGCACGCAGCGTCCGCCTGCTGCGATCGCGATCGGCGTCGGCGATCTGATTGACCCAGTCGTATTGCAGCCAGGCCAGGGCCGGCAGCAGCACGGCCACCGTGGCCGCCAGCCACGTGGTCTTGGCAATACGCAGAACGCCCCGCAACATGAAGCGACTCTAGCATGCGAAAGAGGCGTGAAATTCCAGCCGACTACGCATTTAACATCCTTAACAAACCCTTTGCGGAGCCTTAACGTCGGAACACTCGTCGGCTCCGTCAGAATGGACAGACCGTTAACGACCGCACGCGGGGCCCCTTGGCCCGCGGCGCAGATGAGAAGGAGACAGGCATGAAAGCGTGGACGGCAGTAGCGGCGACAATGCTCGTGGGCGTGGGCGCCCCTGGTCTCGATCGCGTCGTGCCGCTCCCGGTGTACGCCGCCGAGCAGGTCGCGGATCAGGCGGCCAAGGTGGTGGCCGAGATGCGCAAGGCGCTCGGCGGCGCGAAGCTGGATCAGGTCAAGAGCCTGAGCGTCGAGGGACCCTTTCGTCGGCAGATGGGGCAGCGCGACGTGGAAGGCACGGTCACGCTCGTGCTCGTCGGTCCAGACAGGATGCACCGGATCGAAGAGATGCAGATGGGCCCCGCCACGATCGAGCGCACGCAGGCGCTGAACGGCGAGACGTCGTGGACCGACATGCAGAATCGCGGCGGCATGGGCGGTGGGATGCAGATCGTGATGCGCGACGGCCCTCCCGCCGCGCCTGGCGCGGATCCCGCCGAGGCCGAGAAGCGCCGCACGACAACCTTCAAGACCGAGATGCAGCGCTGGATGTTTGCGCTGCTCGGCACGGCCGCCGGTGAGATCACCTACGTGGGCGTCGCCGAATCGCCCGACGGCACAGCCGACATGATCGAGATGAAGGACGCGCGCGGGCAGGCGCTACGCCTCTTCGTGGACCAGTCCACGCACATGCCGCTGATGCTCACCTATCAGGAGGTTCGACCGCGCATCATGACGCAAGGCGGACCGGGCGGACCCGGTGGACGTCGCGGCGGCGGACCTGGCGGTCCTGGCAGCGGCACGGGCGGCGGCGCTGGCGGTCCCGGCGGTGGAGCGGGCACGGGTCCCGGCGGCGCCCCAGGCGCGGGCGTTCCTGGCGGCGATCCGGGTGGCCAGCGCCCGAGCCCGGAAGAGCTGCAGCGGCGCATGGCGGCCATGCCTCCGCCCACGCCGAGCGCCATGCAGATGAGCTTCGATGAGTACAGCTCGGTCGACGGCGTGAAGTTGCCCAGGCGCATCAGTCTGTCGGCCGACGGCAAGCCGGTCGAGGAATGGACGCTCGAGAAGATCAAGGTCAATCCTTCCGTGAAGGCCGACCTGTTCGAGAAGAAGTAGCCCGCGACGACGTGACGGAGAGACGAAGGACATGAACATGGGTGCCGGGTTGCGAATGGTCGGGGTATGGACCGCGGTGGCCGTGTTGACGGCGGCGACCGCTGTAGCCCAAAGCCGGGGCGGCGCGTCGTTGCGGGTCACTGTGATCGACGAGACGAGGGCCGTGCTGCCGGGTGCCGTCGTGCTGCTCGTGGGCGACGACGGCGTGGAGCACGCGCTGCAGGTCGACGACTCAGGCCTCGCGGTCGCGACGGATCTGACGCCCGGGACCTATACGGTGGGGGCGTCGTTTCCTGGCTTCCGTCCGTCGAGCCGCTCGCTCACGTTGAAGCGTGGCGCCAACCAGGCGACCCTCACCCTGCTCGTGGCTATTCGTGAAGACGTGCAGGTCAGCGGCGGCGACGCCTCGGAGCGTCGCGACAACGGCTTCACGACGACGCTCACGCAAGACGAGATCGATGGGCTGTCGGACGACCCCGACGAGATGGCCGATCAGCTCGCCCAGATGGCCGGTCCCGGCGCGCAGATCTTCGTGGACGGTTTCCGCGGCGGTCGTCTCCCGCCCAAGGACCAGATTCAGCAGATTCGCTTCCGCACCAACTCGTACGCCGCCGAGTATCACGAGGCGGGCATGGTGCGCGTGGAGGTCATCACCAAGCCTGGCATGGGCGCGTGGCGCAGTCGCGTCACGTTCGGGTTCCGCGACGAGTCGCTGAATGCGCGCAATGCGTTTGCCGACGTGACTCCGCCGGAACAGGTCAAGCGCGTGCAGGTGAACAGTCAGGGCCCCATCGTGAAGGGTAAGACGAGTGTGACCTTCTCGGTCGAGGCCAACCAGGCCTACGACTCGCAGACGATCGTGGCCGCGACTCCTGAGGGCGTCGTGCGCGGCCTGGTGCGCCGACCGAGCGACGTGGTGAATGCCAGTATTCGCGTCGAGCAGGCCCTGGGCGCCGGCAACGCCGTGCGCGCCGAGTATCAGCGTCGCACGCAAGACCGCCGCAACCTGGGCGTGGGCGACTTCGATCTGGCGGAGCGCGCCTTCAGCACCGACGCCATCACCGACACGCTGCGTCTGCGCAACACCCGGGTGCTCGGCAAGAAGGCCTTCGGCGAACTGAAGTTCGAGTTCGTGCAGACCTCGACCAAGAACGCGTCGCTGTCGCAGACGCCGACGCTGCGGGTGCTCGACGCCTTCACAGGCGGCGGCGCCGGTCAGACTGGCGTGCGCGACGGACGGCAGTTCGTGCTCGACCAGAGCGTCGACTTCACGGTGCGCAAGCACGCGCTGCGCGCCGGGCTGCTGTTTGAAGCCGGACACTGGGACAGCACGCAGCAGACCAACGCCAACGGCACCTACACCTTCTCGAGCCTGGCCGAGTTTCAGGCCGGACTGGCCCGCAACTTCTCCCGCCGCGTCGGCGATCCTGCCGTGTCGTACACGCAGTACCAGGCGGGCTGGTACGCCCAAGACGACTTCCGGCTCCAGAAGAACCTGCAGGTGAGCCTGGGCCTGCGCCAGGAACTGCAGACGCACGTGAACGACAAGTGGAATCTGGCCCCACGCGCCGCCTTCACCTGGACGGTGGCCAAGACCAACGTGCGCGGCGGCTGGGGCCTGTTCTACGACTGGTTCGAGTCCGGCACCTACGAGCAGACGGTGCGGGTGGACGGCGTGCGCCAGATCGACGAAGTGGTCGTCAACCCCACCTATCCGATCACCGCGACCTCTGCCGGCACGCGCTTGCCTGCAAGCCGTATCCAGACGGCGCCGTCGCTCGACCAGCCGATCGTGCAGCAAGCGTCACTTGGCTTCGACCGGAACCTGACGGCCTGGATGGGCATCCGCGGCGACTACATGTGGACCCGCGGGTACCGCATGCTGCGGTCTGTGAACGTGAACGCCCCGCTGGACGGCGCGCGCCCCGACCCGCTCGTGGGCAACGTGAGCGAACTGCGGTCCACGGGCGAGCGGGCGCAGGACCGCGTGAACCTCGGGCTCAACGTACGGGTGCCCAACCGCCGTATCTTCGGCAACGTGATGTATCAGTGGGCCAGCACCCGGAACGTCGCCGACAATCCGCTCAGCTTACCGTCGAATTCCAACGACCCCGACGTGGATTGGGGACCGGCCATGCAAGACGTGCGGCATCGCGTGTTCGTGATGGCGAACTTTCCGCTGCTGGCCGGGCTGCGCGCCGGGTTCAACCTGCAGGCCTCGTCGGGCCGGCCCTACAACATCACCGCGGGCATCGACACCAACGGCGACACCGTGTTCAATGACCGTCCCGAGGGCGTGGCGCGCAACTCGGTGCGCGCCGCTGGCCAGGTCAACGCGGACCTGCGCATCACCAGGTCGTTCAATCTTGGCGGCCTCCTGAGGGGCGGTGCCGAAGGTGTGCCCATGGGCGGCCCGCCGATGCCTCTTCCCGGCGGGGCGGCGGCCCAACGCGGCATGGGTGGCGGTCCAGGCGGTGGGGGCGGCGACGGTCCCCAGATGGTCGTCATGGAGGGCTCGAACTCGCGCTACCGGCTGGACCTCTACGCGAACTTCCAGAACCTGTTCAACCGCACGAACCTCAACGCGTTCATCGGCAACCAGCTGTCGCCTTTCTTCGGGATCGCGACTTCGGCCGGGCCGGCCCGGCGGGTCGAGCTGGGGGCTACGATCTCGTTCTAGAGAAGCACATCTGGTGATTCCATGATCGCGTGATCGATCGATCTGATCTTGCGATCTTGCGATCCGAGCCGCTGACGCCCAAGATGTATCGAGAGATCGCCAGATCGACAAGATGACTCGATCGCCAGATCGGATCACCCAATCACCACATCGCAAGATCGCCAGATAACCGCGTCTATCTGTCTCCTTCCGACTGCTACAGTTGGTCCGTGCCGCAGTCGTCACTGGATGTGCTGGTCATTGGCGGCGGCGTGATCGGTTGCGCCGTGGCCTTCGAGTTGGCAGAGGCCGGCCTGCGTGTGCGTCTGCTCGACGGGCGCCGGCCGGGCGCTGGCGCGTCGCAGGCTTCGGCTGGCGTGCTGGCGCCGTATGTGGAGGGCCACGACTCGCGCCCATTGCGGGTGCTGGGACGGCGTTCGCTCGACCTGTACGACGCGTTCGTGACCCGTGCCGTCGAGCGCTCGGGCTTGCCGATTGAATTCGCCCGGTGCGGCACGCTCGAAGTGGCGGTCACCGGCGACGACACCGAGCGCCTTCAGCGCGCCCGGACGATGATTGCCGCCGAGCAGGTCACGGGACAGTGGCTCGAGGATCAGGCGCTGCGAGCGGCCGAGCCGGCCCTGCATCCCGGCGCGCTCGGCGCGCTTCGCATTCCCACACACGCCGCCGTCAACGTGCCGGCCATGACCGCGGCGCTTGCGGCCGCGGCCGTCGCGCGAGGCGCCGAGGTGGTCAGCGGCGTGGCCGCGACGTCGGTCGCCCGCACCGAAGATGGACTCGTGGTGCAGACCTCTGGCGGCCCCGTGCACGCGGCGCAGGTCGTGCTCGCGGCCGGAGCCTGGGCCGCGGCTCTGGCGCCCACGGGCGCCGATCCGGTGCCCGTGCGGCCGGTACGCGGCCAGCTGCTGTACCTGGCCACGCCGCCAGGCACGGTGCGGCACATCGTCTGGGCCAGCGATGTCTACCTCGTGCCCTGGGGCGATGGCACGGTGCTTGTGGGCGCCACCTCGGAAGACGTGGGTTTCGACCAACGCGCCACGGCGCGGGGTGTGGCGCAGCTGCTGAACGCCGCCACGGCGCTCGTGCCCGTGCTGGCGGACGCGACGTTTGTCGAGGCACGGCACGGGTTGCGGCCGGGGTCTCCAGACGACTTGCCGTACATCGGACGGTCCGAGGTGCTGCCAGGCCTGATCTATGCGTGCGGACACTACCGGAACGGCGCGCTGCTGGCGCCGCTTACCGCCGCGCTCGTCAGGCAGCTTGCCCAGGGCGACGAGACCGACCCCGCGCTGACCGCCGTGGCCCCGTCGCGCGCCGGACGGTTGTAGACTGCATGTACACTGGAATCCGCCTATGGCCTCTGTGATCGGCGCCGACGACGCTCTGCAACGACTCACTGGTCTACCGGGCTGGCGCCTGGACAACGGTGCGATTACCAAGGAGTTCACCTTCGGTGGGTTCCCTGAGGCGGTCGCGTTCGTGTCGTTGCTGGTGGCACCCGCGGAAGCGGCCGACCACCATCCGGACCTCGAGATCCACTACAGCCGCGTGGTGGTGCGCTTGTCCACGCACAGCGAGGGCGGTCTTACCGCCAAGGACTTCGCAGGAGCCGCCGACGCCGACCAGGCCGCCCGTCAGCAGGCGGCTCGAACTTCGGCGCGCGAGTGACGGCGCGCCGCGACACAGAGCCGGTGTGACCGCCCCCGCGCGCGTGGGCGACACCCTGCGCGGTCGTGGCGCCCATCACGACTGTGTCCACCTGGCCACTCGCCACCAGCCCGTGGCTCTGCCCACGGTGGTCGTGCGCTCACCGCTGCCGCCGCGCTCAGGCGGTTGCGGCTGCGTGCGCAGCGATGAAGTCGATGACGCGATCTTCGGCCCAGTACCCATCGCTGGCGTGTGACACGCGGCCCACGTAGCCGCAGTGGCCCCCATGACGCGTGACGATCCGCGTGAGGCGAGTCACCGCCTCGAGCGCCGGGTCGAGCGCGGCGTCGGGCGGCACGAAGGGATCGTCGGCGGCCGTGATCAGCATGGATGGCACGACGATGCGAGGCAGCACGCGGACCGCGCTTGCGCGGTGGTAGTAGTCCGACGAGTTCTCGTAGCCCGCCAGCGGCGCCGTATAGGCCTCGTCAAAGTCCCGGACCGAAAGAAGCGGACGCAGCCTGTCGGTCGTGAAGGTGTCAGGAAAGTACGCTGCCTTTCGGCGCATCCGTCTGCATAGTCCGCGCAGGAAGGCCCACTGGTAGAAGACATTCGACGGCCAATCCAGCGCATCCGCGCATTGCGCCAGATCGATCGGTGGAGAGACGGCGGCGATGGCGACCATCCTCGCGGCGTCCTCCGGAGCCAGTTCACCGGCGAGCTTCAGCGCGATGTTGCCTCCCAGGGAATAGCCCGCCAACGCGAACTGCTCCACGCCATCGTCTGCGACGAGCGCGCGCATGACGGCAAGGGGATCGGCGGTGAGTCCCGAATGGTACACCCCGCGCGTGAGGTGTTCGGTGCCGCCGCCGCTGCGGTGATTGAGGCGCACCACACTGAAACCGCGGCTCCACGCCTTGTACGGGCACCCGCCCGGGCTGCAGAGCGGCGGTCGCCTGATGACGGCGCACGCGATCGCGACTCACGCGCTTCAGGTGTTACCGCTCGGTGGATGGTGGTTCGGACGCCATGGCGCGGCGGAATCCGCGTGGCGGCCGAAGCTTCAACTGCTGGCGCTGGCGCAAGGAGCCGCAATCCTCGTGGCTGCGCTGGTCGCGTTCGCGGCCGCCTGAGCCACGCGCCCGGCCGGGCGTCAGCGCTTGGGGCTGATGGGGAACACGTGTTCCAGATCGTCGGCGGGGCGGGGAATCACGTGCACGCCGATGAGTTCGCCGACGCGACGCGCGGCCGCCGCGCCCGCGTCGGTGGCGGCTTTGACCGAGCCCACGTCGCCGCGCACGATGGCGGTGACCAGGCCGGCGTCGACCTTCTGCCAGCCCACGAACACGACATTGGCGGTCTTGAGCATGGCGTCAGCGGCTTCGACCATGCCGATGTAGCCGCGCGTCTCCACCATGCCGAGGGCTTCGCCGGTCATCGGGCTATCGCTCACGTGTGTGTCCTTTTCCGACATCGGGCTACTGCACCTTGCCGCGCGCCGCCACCGGCAGCGCGCTCACGACTTCGAGTCCCTGCACGAGCCAGGCCTCGTC
>JANORI010000144.1:0-2501 GCA_031415235.1 Acidobacteriota bacterium
TTGACCTCGAACACCGAGTAGACGTGCGCCGAGGTGTGCTTGCTGAACACCATGTGCTCGGCAATCTTCTTGCGCATCACCGACATCGGCTCGACCCGGTCACCCGCGAGTCGCGCCACCGGGGCGGGCGGTCTCGCCGTAGCCGCGGAAGGCGAAGCTGGGGCGGCGAAGGCGGAGGCGGCAACGGAACCCTTGTCGATGAACTCGAGGATGTCGTGCTTGGTCACGCGGCCACCGGCGCCCGAACCGGAGATGGCGCCGATGTCCACGCCGTGCTCCTTGGCGATGCGGCGCACCAGCGGCGACGAGCGCTGGCCACGGCCGTCGCCGACGGGCTCGGCCGCGCCTGCCGATGCGGCAGCCACAAGCGGACCCTGGGGCGGCGCCGCAGGTGGACCGGACACGGGAGCGGACGCCGGAGTGGGCATCTCACCCGCCGCGCCAATGGTGGCCACGACGCTGTTGACGGGCACCGTCTCGCCTTCCTTCACCGCGATGTCGAGCAGCACCCCGGCAACTGGCGACGGAATCTCCGCGTCCACCTTGTCGGTGGAAATCTCGAAGAGCGGCTCGTCGCGATCGACGGCGTCACCGACCTTCTTGATCCAGCGGACGATGGTGCCCTCGGCAATCGACTCGCCCATCTGGGGCATCACTACGGGTGTGGACATGTCGCTTCCTTCAGTCGCTCACGAAATCGTCAGATCGATCGGACGATCGCAACATCACCAGATCAGATCACCACTTCACTAGATCACGAAATCATCAGATGTGGATTGCGGCTCCGTGAGCCGCGTGAGCAGCCTCTCCCATGGCTTCCGACATCGTCGGGTGCGCGTGCATCGTCTTCACCAGTTCCTCCACCGTGCACTCGAGCCGCAAAGCCAGCACGGCTTCGGCGATGAGTTCGGTGGCGCGCGGGCCAATGATGTGCACGCCGAGCAGCTCGTCGTACTTCTTCTCGGCCACGATCTTCACGAAGCCGTCGACCTCGCCCGCCATGCGTGCGCGGGCAAGCGCGCGGAACGGGAAGCTGCCGATGCGCACGTCGTGGCCGGCCGCCGTGGCCTGCGCCTCGGTGAGCCCCACGCTGCCGATCTCGGGTTCCGTGTAGGTGCAGCGCGGCACGTGGTCGTAGTTGATGGCCTGCACCTGGTGCCCGGCGATCTTCTCGGCGAGCAGGACGGCCTCCATCGACGACACGTGCGCCAGTTGATAGTGCGGCCCGCCCATCGTGATGACGTCGCCGATGGCCGACACGCCCGGCACGTTGGTCTGGAAGAGCGAGTCCACGACGACATAGCCGCGGTCCATCTCGAGGCCGATCGTCTCGACGCCCAACCCGTCGGTGACCGGGCCGCGCCCGGTGGCCACGAGCAACATCTCGACGTTGAGCGACTCGCTCTTTGCCTGCCCTGAGCCTGCCGAAGGGCCCTGCCCTGAGCCTGCCGAAGGGGCGCGGTCCATCGTGATGTCGACGCCGGTGGCCGTCGCCTTCGCGCTCGTCACCGTCGCGCCGGTGACAGCCTTGATGCCGCGCTTCTTGAAGGTGCGCTCGAGCTCGTTCGAGACGGCCTCGTCTTCGAGCGGCACCAGCTTCGGCATCAGCTCGACGATCGTGACCTCGCTGCCGTAGCTCTTGAAGATCGACGCAAACTCCACGCCCACCGCGCCGCTGCCCATGATGGCGATCGACTTGGGCACGTGCGGCAGGTGAATGGCGTGGTCGCTGAAGATGATGCGCGTGCCATCGACCTCGATGCCAGGAATGGACCGCGGCGCCGAGCCGGTGGCGATGACCAGCTGCCTGGTGGCGGTCACCGCTTGCGTGCCGCCGGCGTGCAGGGCCACGTCGAGCGTGTTCGGACTGGTGATGCGCGCCGAGCCTTTGATCCAGTCGATCTTGTGCTTCTTGAAGAGCGACTCGATGCCGCCGGTGAGCCCGGAAATCATCTTGTCCTTGCGGGCGTGCACGGCCGGCATGTCGATGCCCACCTTGCTGCCATCGACGCCAGTGAGGCCCCATTCCTTGGCCGCCTGCGCCACCTTGAGGGCGTGGGCGTGCTCGAGCAGCGCCTTGGTGGGGATGCATCCCCAGATGAGACACGTGCCGCCCAGCGCCTTCTGGCGTTCCACGACCGCCACCTTCAGGCCGAGCTGCGCGGCGCGAATCGCGGCCACATAGCCGCCCGTGCCTGCCCCCACCACTACCACGTCGTATTCGCTCGCCACGCCTCAGCCCTCCATCCGCCTCCGCCGCGCACCAGAGTCCGCGCGGCTACGGCGTGATGTCTCGCCGAAGCTCGCGTCAGCGCGAGCGAAGGCGGACAGCCTTCCACTGTCGCTTGGAAGCGGCCGCTCCGTCAACCTGACGTGCCTGCTCCGCCACAGCCGACGAGGGGCTTCGTTCTCGATGAAGCTACACCACGGTGCGTCACGCGCGCACCACCTCCAGGTGGCGCCCGCTTGCGGCGACGAGTCGTTCGATGTCGTCAGGGTCC
>JANORI010000145.1:0-4288 GCA_031415235.1 Acidobacteriota bacterium
CGAAGCGGCGCACGAGCAGGGGATCATCCACCGCGATCTGAAGCCGGCGAACATCAAGGTGCGCGCCGACGGCACGGTGAAGGTGCTCGACTTCGGTCTGGCGAAGGCGCTCGATCAGGGATCGGGGATCGGGGATCGGGGGCCAGGGATCAGGGGGTGCGGCGAACTCGCCGACGATCACCACGCCTGCCATGACGCAGGCGGGGATGATTCTCGGCACGGCGGCCTACATGGCGCCGGAGCAGGCGCGCGCCAAGGTCGTGGATAAGCGTGCGGACATTTGGTCGTTTGGCTGTGTGCTGTTCGAGATGCTCACGGGCGCACGCGCGTTCGGTGGCGACGATGTCGCCGAGACGCTCGCCGCCGTCGTCCGGGCCGAGCCGAACTGGACGCAGCTGCCGCCTGGTCTCTCGTCCAGCCTCGTCACGTACATCAAGCGGTGTCTGCACAAAGACCCGAAGCAGCGCATTCCCGACATCGCGGCGATGCGCCTCGCGCTCGACGGCGCATTCGACACGGCCGCGTCGTCGTCGGTCGCCGCGGCACCGTTGCCCGCACGGGGCACGCCGGTCGCGTGGGTCGCGGCACTCGCCGTCGCCGTGGCGGTGATCATCGCGCTCGCCATTCCCGCCGTGCGCTATCTGCGCGAAACACCGCCGGCGTCGCCCCCCGAGACGCGCACCGAGGTCAGCACACCCGTCACCTCCCGGCCCACCGACTCTGCACTCTCCCCTGACGGCCGACAGATTGTGTTCGTCGCGTCGAGTGATGGCGCATCCCGTCTCTGGTTGAGGTCGCTGGCGACGACGAGTGCGCAGCCGTTGACTGGCACTGAGGGCGCGTTCTATCCCTTCTGGTCGCCCGATAGTCGCTCGATCGGCTTCTTCGCCGGAACGGCGCTGAAGCGACTCGATCTCGGAGGCGGGGCGCCGCAGACCCTGGCATCCGCCAGCAGGGGCCGTGGTGGGATGTGGACCGCCGACGGATTCATCGTGTTCTCACCGAGCTCTGGACCTTTGCGCCGCGTGTCGGCCACCGGGGGCCAGGCCACATCGGTGACGACGCTCGGTCCAAAGATAGCGAGTCATCGCTTTCCGGTGGCCTTGCCGGACGGTCGCCGGTTCTTGTTTTATGCGCAGGGCGAGGAGAACGCGGGCGGCATCTTTGTTGGGGCGCTTGATGGCAGCGCACCGACTCGGCTGGTGGCCGCGGAAAGCGCTGGCATGTTCCTGCCCTCGAGCCTTGGGCCTGCAGAAGCCTCGCGCGAAGGCGGGTGGCTGCTGTGGGTGAGGGCGGGCGCACTCGTGGCGCAGCAACTGGATGTCACGAAGGCCGTACTCGCGGGCGAACCGGTGACGTTGGCCGACGCAGTGGCGGTCGAGTCTGGTGGCACCAATCGGAGCGCCATTTCCGTAGCGCCGACAGGATTGGTGGCCTACCGGGTGGGCGGGAGCGGCCGCAGTCAGCTGACATGGGTGGACCGACTGGGTGCGATGCGGGGTAGCGTGGGTGAGGAGGATCCTGCCGGGATTTCGCAGCCGCGTCTGTCACCCGATGGCCGGCGCGTCGCCGTGTCTCGCACGATACAGGCGAATGCGGACGTCTGGCTGATCGACGGCGCTCGTACGAGCCGGATCACGTTCGATGCGGCGAATGACCAGTGGCCCGTCGGGTCGCCAGACGGCACCCGGATCGCCTTCGAGTCAAACCGCGAGACGGGGGACGCCGATCTCTACCAGAAGCTCGCCAGCGGCGCCGGCGCGGAGGAGCGGCTCGTGACCTCCAAGCAGCTCAAAGCTCCCAGCAGTTGGTCGTCCGACGGCCGCTTCCTGCTGTACCGCAGTGTCGACCTGGAAACAAACAGCGACCTCTGGGTGGTGCCCATGGTGGGTGAACACACGCCGTCGGTGTTCCTGAAGACCCCGTTCAACGAGTTACGGGGCGTCTTCTCGCCTGATGGTCGCTGGGTGGCCTACCAGTCGAACGAGTCGGGGCGCGACGAAATTTACGTGCGGCCCTTTGTTCCACCCGGCTCGGCGGGTTCGACGGCAGCTGGGAGCCAGTGGCAGGTGTCCACGGCCGGCGGGTTCATGCCCGCCTGGCGGCACGACGGCAAGGAGCTGTACTACCTCAACGCATCGAGGTCGATGATGGCCGCGCCGATCGCGGTCGCCGGCGCCACACTCGAACCCGGGGCACCCGTCGTGCTGTTTCCGACGCGCATCCTCGTTGGCGGTGCCGACACGGGACCCGCGTGGCAATACGACGTGGCCCCCGACGGGCGCTTCCTGATCAACACGGTGCTTGACGAGGCGGCCGCGCCGATCACGCTCATTCAGAACTGGGCGCCTGACGCGAAGCAGTAGCGTCGCGTGGCGGATAAGTCCTCGTACGTCGCAGCGTAGAGCGATTCGAAGGCGTGGACCTACGCGGGGACGACGACGTACTCGGCAAATGACGTGGACGCCGGAACTGGCTGCTTGTCTTCGATGAGGCCCTCGATGTGCAGTTGGATCGCCTCGTACATCCGGCGTTCGGTTTCCTCACGCGTCGACCCGGTCGCGACGCACCCTGGCAGATCCGGCGAGTACGCGGAGAAGTTGTTGCCGGCCTTCTCGATGACGATCAGGAATCGATGCATGACTACTCCTTGAGCCCCGCCTGTTTCAAGATGCTGTTGTACGTGCCCGGTGCCAAGTCATCAGATGGGTGGCCGGCGATCGTGACACGTCCCGCCTTCGTCGCGTGCTTGAACTGACGGTGGCTACCCTTGGTGGTGACTTCCCGCCAACCGTCGGCCTCGATCAGCGTGATAGCGTCGCGAACCTTGGCACAGCTTCATCTTATCGTGGCCGTTGCCAGGCCGAGACGTGACCTTCTGCTCCCACCGCCGGATGAGTCTCGCCTTCATGAGGGGTCCCGCCGCGCCGGAAATCACTCCTGGGGGCGCGCAGCGTAGAACTATCGGTTCCTGGCCGGGACGGCCGACATCTGGCTCGTGAGATCGACGCCACCCGGCAGCACTCCCGCGTGTCCGTCGTCCTGCCCGTATAATGCAACCCCTTGGCTCTGACTCCAGGCACCCGTCTCGGCCCCTATGTAGTGACCGCGCTCCTTGGGGAGGGCGGCATGGGCCAGGTGTACCGCGCGACCGACACGAACCTGAAGCGCCAGGTCGCGATCAAAGTGCTGCCGGCGTCGCTCGCTGGGGACACGGATCGCCTGGCACGGTTCCAGCGTGAAGCGGAAGTGCTTGCCGCCCTCAATCATCCGCACATCGCGCAGATCTTCGGCCTGGAGAAGAGCGAGGGCATCACCGCGCTGGTGATGGAACTCGTCGAGGGCGACGACCTGTCGCAGCGCATCGCCCGCGGCGCGATTCCGCTCGACGAGGCGCTGCCGATTGCGAAGCAGATTGCGGAGGCGCTCGAAGCGGCGCATGAGCAGGGCATCGTGCATCGCGACCTGAAGCCCGCGAACATCAAGGTGCGCAGTGACGGCACGGTGAAGGTGCTCGACTTCGGTCTCGCCAAAGCGCTGGACCCGAGTCCCGCGAGCGCGACGGCGGACAACACCCCGACGATCACGACGCCGGCGATGACGCAGGCCGGGATGATTCTCGGCACGGCCGCCTACATGGCGCCGGAGCAAGCGCGCGGGACCGCCGTGGACAAGCGCGCCGACGTGTGGGCCTTCGGCGTGGTGCTCTACGAGATGCTGACGGGGCAGCGTCTGTTTACGGGCGCGACCGTGTCGGACACGATCGCGGCCGTGCTGAAGGTAGAGCCGGACTGGACCACGCTCCCCACTGACACGCCCCCGGCGATTCGACGCCTGTTGCGGCGCTGCCTGGAGAAGGACCGCAAGCGCCGGCTCGATTCGGCCGCGGTCGCACGGCTGGAGATCGACGACGCGCTGACAGCGTCGCCGACCGCGGATGGTGCTGTCGCGTCTGGCACGTCTGCCGCGACGCCGCGTGGACGGCTGGCCTGGATGGCGTTCGCAGGGGTCGCCATCGTGGCTGCCGCGATGACGCTGCCCACCGTGCGGCATCTGCGCGAAACGCCGACGCCTGCGCCACCCGAAACGCGGCTCGAGATTGTGACGCCGGCCGCGTCGGATCTGGTGTCGTTCGCCCTGTCCCCTGACGGCCGGCAGATCGTGTTCGTGGCGTCGGGCGACGGCGCGTCCCGCCTGTGGGTGCGGCCGCTCGACATGACCGCCGCGCAGCCGCTGGCCGGCACCGACGGCGCGAGTTCTCCGTTCTGGTCGCCCGACAGCCGGTCGA
>JANORI010000146.1:0-14986 GCA_031415235.1 Acidobacteriota bacterium
GACCAAATCTCGTCGCACTCGACGCGGCGCGTCTTGAGGTTGCGGACGTGCTCATCGTGGTACGCCTCGCATGCCGCGTCAAGGTCGCGCAGAAGCTTTTCCACGGTCATGCGGGCCACGCCGGTCATGCGAGACGTGGCACGGAGCGAGTTGCCCTCGACCAGCGCCGCGACCACCGCCACCCGCTTCGCCGTGTCCAGCTTGTTCATGAATTAGACTATACATTGTCGAGCAAGTATATGTCTAGTATGAAATGGCTACTCTACGAAAACGCCGTGAAAAGCTGTGAAACCGCCCCGCTCGGCTACAATCCGGCCACATGAACCGGCTGTACTACGGCGACAACCTGGACGTGTTGCGTCGTCACGTCGATGACGAATCGGTGGATCTCGTCTACCTCGATCCGCCCTTCAACTCGAACGCGAATTACAACGTCCTGTTTGCCGAGCGAGACGGCACGCAAGCGGCCTCGCAGATCAAGGCGTTTGAGGACACGTGGCGCTGGGACGCGAGCGCCGCGCGGGCGTTCGAGGATGTAGTGGAGGCCGGCGGGCGCGTCTCGCAAGCGATGCAATCGTTCCGGACGTTCCTCGGCGCCACGGACATGCTGGCGTATCTCGCCATGATGGCGCCGCGTCTCGTTGAATTGCGGCGCGTGCTGAAACCAACGGGCAGCCTCTATCTACACTGCGATCCAACGGCGAGCCACTACCTGAAGATGCTGCTCGATGCCGTGTTTGGGCCAGAGCACTTTCGGAACGAGATCATTTGGCGTCGCACCGGGTCACACAACTCGGCGCGTCGTCTTGGCCCGGTCCACGACGTGATTCTGTTCTTCACGAAGTCGGCAGCCTACACGTGGAATCCGCAGCCGCGTCCGTACATGACCGGCCACGTGAAGCTGCACTTCAAGAAGGAAGGCGACAACTACCGCACGAACTTCTCGGGGAATGTGTTGAGCGGATCGGGTCGTCGTGGCGGCGAGTCCGGGAAGCCGTGGCGCGGGTTCGACCCTGATTCAAAGGGGCGCCACTGGGCAATTCCCAGGAAGCTGCTGGCTCAGTTGGACGAGGACATTTTCGGCCTATCGACGCATCAGAAACTGGACTACCTGCACGAGCACGGCCTACTGACGATCACCGAGGGGTCAGAGTGGCCGAACTATACCGGTCGAATCATCGGCCCCAAGGATGGCCAGCCGCTATCTGATCTCTGGGCGTACCAGCCCTATACGGAAGGCACGGTGTTCGGCACGGATGACGGTATTGACGACGACGTGCGCTGGATGGGTACCTCGGACGCCGAGCGATTGGGTTACCCGACCCAGAAGCCAGAGGGCCTTCTGGAGCGCATCATCGGGGCCAGTTCTCGCGCCGGTGAGGTAGTGCTCGATCCATTCTGCGGGTGCGGCACAACCATCTCAGCGGCCCAGAAGTTGAACCGCCGCTGGATCGGAATCGACATCACACACCTGGCGATCACGCTGATTCGGAGCCGGCTCACAGACACGTTCGGGGGTAAGGCCGTGTACGAAGTGCTCGGGGAGCCCGTCTCGGTTCCGGACGCTGAGGCGTTGGCCGCGTCTGACCCCTACCAATTCCAATGGTGGGCGCTCGGACTCGTGGGCGCTCGTCCAGTCGAACAGAAAAAGGGCGCCGACAAGGGTATTGACGGCCGGATCTACTTCCACGAAGGCCCAGGCGAGACGAAGCAGATCATCCTGTCGGTGAAGGCTGGGAAGCTGCACGCGCCATACGTCCGAGACTTACGCGGCGTGGTCGAGCGAGAGAAGGCCGTGATCGGGGTGCTGCTGACACTAGACGAACCGACGAAGGCCATGCGGACGGAAGCGGCCTCGGCCGGGTTCTACACGTCGCCCTGGGGCAAGCATCCACGGCTACAGATTCTCACCGTCGAAGACTTGCTGACCGGGAAGGGCATCGACCGGCCCCCGGCTCAGGCCAGCGCCACGTTCAAGCGAGCGCCGAAAGCGAAGGCCACGGCGGGCGCCAAGGCACAGCCGCTGGACTTCGCAGGCGAGGACTAAAGTGGTTACCGTTTCTTGGCCCAGCGCGCTGCTACGGCCTTCTTGGCGATGGACTTCCGCTTGGCAGGGGACAGGGCAGCCGCCCGCGCTAGACCGCCCTTGGACGCCCCCAGCTTACTCAGGGCCACGGCCGCAGGGTTCCTCATGTCTGATAGGGGTTCGATACGGGGAAGCTGGCCCGTGGCCTCAGCCACCACTTGCCACGCCAACTGGTTCGTATCGCGGAGGCGCTTGCTTGCTTGGGAAGGCATGGCCCAGTGTCGCACGGGACGGAGGGCTGGCGCCGTGATCGAGAAATCGAAACTAGACCACTACCGCCGCCTCCGGGTAGTGGCGTGCGCCGCGGGCCTGGAACACGCTGGGTCCAGCGACCGGTCGGCGGCGTAGGCGGTGGGGTCTGTCAGTCCAGTCCGAAGCGCCTCTCCGGGTCGACCACCAGGGGATCGTCGGGGTAGTAGGCCGGAGCCGTGGCGCGCCCGCTTGTCGCCAGGGCGGCAACCAGCAGCGCGCCGATCAGGGCGGGGACGGGTCGCATCGTCATCAGAAGACCGGCCCCAGCCTGGCCCAGATGCGGGTGCCTTCGCCCCCGCTCGCGAGGTCGATGCGCCGCATCACGCGGCGGTTGGTGTCGAATCTGAAGCCGCCGCCCCACGACGTCTTCAGATCGGCACCCAGGAGGGAGCGCCACGTCGGCCCTACGTCTCCGGCGTCCACAAAGAGCGCCAGGTCGAGCCCCGAAAACGCTTCCCATCGGTACTCCGCGTTAAAGACGACGCCGCGGCGTCGCGGAAGCGGAAGTCTTCGAATCCGCGACTCGTGTCACCCCCGCCGTGAGTTGGCGCGCGGCGCGCTGCGCCTCGAGCGCCTCGGCACGCGTGGCCGGCGGGCGGATTGCGCCGACGCCACGGCTGGACTCAGCAGCCAGGCCGCCAGCAGTGCGGCAGGAGCGCGCGACATCGGGTCGATTCTCACAGCGCGGCGCCCGTGGCACCGCAGTGCCGTCACGACGGTCGAGGGATCGAGGTAGGATTGGCACCGTGACACTATTCCTATCGCTGGGGCGTCGAAGGTCCATGCGTCGCGTGGCCGCCGTGCTCGTGTTGGGTCTGATCGCGACGACCGGGGTCGTGCGATCGCAGACTCCGGTGGCGGTCGACGCCCTCGGACCGCAACCCGGTGCCCGGGTGCCCGAGTTCAGTGCGACCGATCAGAGTGGACGGACCCACACGCTGAAGTCACTGCTCGGTCCCAAGGGCGCGATGCTGGTCTTCAGCCGCTCCGCCGATTGGTGACCGTACTGCCGCACGCAGCTCGTCGAGCTGCAACGCCGCGCGAAAGACCTGAGCGACCAGGGCATTGGTCTGGCCGTCATCACCTACGACTCGCCTGACGTGCTGAAGCGGTTTGCCGACGAGCGGGGCCTGACCTACCCGCTGCTGTCGGATGCCGGCTCAGCCATCATCAAGAACTACGGCATTCTGAACACCGGGAACAAAGAGGGCACACGAGCCTACGGCGTGCCGTATCCGGGCACCTTCATGCTCGACCGCAGCGGCGCCGTCGTGGCCCGCTACTTCGAAGAGGCGTATCAGGAACGCAACACCGTGTCGAGCATCCTCACTCGGCAGGGCAACGGCATCGGCACTGGGCCGGCGCAGACCGTGCGCACGTCGCACGTCACCGTGCAGGCGGCGGCCAGCGATGGCGTGGTTTCGCCGGGCAGCCGGTTCGTGTTGTCCCTCGAGGTGACGCCGCGCAAGGGCATGCATGTCTACGCCCCGGGCAAACACACCTACCAGACGGTCACCTTCGTACCCACCGCGCAGCCCTGGCTCAAGGCCTATCCGCTGAAGTATCCGGCCTCGGAGATCTACCACTTCGTGCCGCTCGACGAACGCGTCGAGGTGTACCAGGAGCCGTTTACGCTCGTGCAGGATCTCACCGTGCTGGCGACACCAGAGGTGCAGAAGCAGCTGGCGGGGCAGACGACCCTCACCGTGGCCGGCCAACTCGAGTATCAGGCCTGCGACGACAAGGTGTGTTACGCGCCCACCAGGGTGCCGATCAGCTTCACGCTCGACCTCACGCCGCTCCTGCGCCCGTAGGGCGCCACGGGACCTGCCCGTTTCGCGTAACATTGAGGGCTCATCGTGAGCCTGATGCCGATTGTCGTCGTGGGACATGTCGACCACGGCAAGAGCACCATCGTGGGGCGAATCCTCGCGGATTCTGGATCGTTGCCCGACGGCAAGCTCGCCCAGGTGCGCGAGCTCTGCGCCCACACATCGAAGCCCTTCGAGTACGCGTTCCTGCTCGACGCGCTGAAAGACGAGCGCGATCAGGGCATCACGATTGATGCCGCCCGGGTCTTCTTCAAGAGCGCGCGCCGGCCGTACGTGATCATCGATGCGCCCGGACACGTCGAGTTTCTGAAGAACATGGTCACCGGCGCGTCGCGCGCCGAAGCCGCGCTGCTCGTGGTGGATGCGCGCGAAGGCGTGCAGGAAAACTCCCGCCGTCACGCCACCATGCTGTCGATGCTGGGCGTGCGGCAAGTCGCGGTGCTCGTGAACAAGATGGACCTGGTGGGGTGGTCGCAGCCCGCCTTTGCCGCCATCGAGGCCGAGATGCGCGACTTCCTGGTGCGTGTGCGAATTCACGCCGTGGCTTTTCTGCCCGTGTCGGGCCGCGAAGGCGCGAACCTCGTGGTCCGCAGTGCGCAGATGCCGTGGTACGACGGTCCGACCGTACTCGAGACGCTCGACGGCTTCGAGGCGTCGCCCTCGCCCTCGGCCGAGCCGTTTCGTATGCCGGTGCAGGATGTCTACCGCTTCACCAACTTCGGCGACGACCGTCGCATCGTCGCGGGCACCATCGACAGCGGCACGCTGCGGGTGGGCGACGAGCTGGTGTTCTACCCATCGGGCAAGCGCTCGCGCGTCCGGTCGCTCGAGGCGTTCAATCGTCCCCCGGTCACGAGCGCTGAAGCCGGTGAGGCCGCCGGGTTCACGCTCGATCAGCAGATCTACACCACGCGCGGCGAACTGGCGGCGCGCGCCGACGAGCCGGCCCCGCAGGTGTCCTCCCGGCTCCGCGTCAACCTCTTCTGGCTCGGGCGATCGCCACTAGGGGAAGGAAAAGACTACTTTCTGCGGCTGGGCACGGCCCGGGTGCCGATGCGCGTGGAGCGCGTGGAGCAGGTACTCGATGCGTCGACGCTGGCGACGGCGGAACGGGACGAGGTGGCGCGCAACGAAGTGGCCGACTGCGTGCTGAAGCTCGGTCGCGCGGTGGCCCTCGACCTGCACGCCGATCTGGCGCAGACCGGGCGTTTCGTCGTGATCGACGACTTCGAGATCCGGGGTGGCGGCATCGTGCGCGAGGCGCTGCCCGATGCGGACGACGAGGCGCGGCACATGGTGCGCGTGCGTAATCTCAAGTGGGAGCACAGCCTCATCGCGCCCCAGCGGCGCGAGGCCAGGTTCGGACAGCGTCCGACGCTGCTCTTCGTCACCGGCCAACGCGGTCGCGACCGCAAAGGGTTGGCCAAGGCCCTCGAAGAGCGTCTCTTCGCGGCTGGCCGCAATGTGTATTTCCTCGGCATGGGCAACGTGCTCTACGGCGTAGATGCCGACCTCGACCGCTCGGGGAGTCACCGGCGGGAGCACTTGCGCCGCCTCGGTGAGATCGCGAACCTGATGCTGGATGCCGGGGTGTTGTTGGTGGTGAGTGCGGCCGAGTTGCAGTCAGACGATCTGGAGATCGTGCGGCTGAGCGTGGCGTCTGAGCGGATTCTCACGGTGTGGGTCGGGGCGGCGAGCGCCGGTGCGGCCGCGCATGACCTCCTGGTGTCCGACTCGACGCCCGAATCGGTCGCCGTCGACGCGGTGGCTGCCATGCTGCGGGCGCGCGGCGTCATCCTGCCGGCGGACTGACCATGGCCACTCCACCTCTCGCGGTGTTGCTGACCGACGTGGTCGCCCTGGCCGTCGAGGCGGGCGTGGCCATCGAGGCTGCCCGCCACGGGCCGGCCGGGGTGCGCATCAAGGCCGACGGCAGTCCGGTGTCGAAGCCCGACCGCGATGGACACGCGCTCATCGTGCCGGGCCTGCAGGCACTCGCGCCCGGAATCCCGGTCGTGAGCGAGGAAGGCGACATCCCAGGGCCGGACGAGCGCCGCGGATGGCGCGAGTTCTGGTTGGTCGATCCGCTCGACGGCACCCGCGAGTACCTGGCGGGGTTGCCCGACTACACCGTGAACATCGCGCTCGTGCGCGACGGACAGCCCGTGCTGGGCGTGGTGCACGCCCCGGGACACCACCTCACCTATTGGGCCGCGGCCGGCGAGGGCAGCTGGCGCCGTCGTGGCGACGGCCCGCCTGCGCGCATCGTGGCACAGCCGCCCCCGCCCGGGGCGGCGCTGCGCGTGACCGAAAGCCGGTCTCACGGTTCGCCCGCGCTCGACGAGATGCTTCGCGGCTACCGGGTGCGGGAGCGGACCGCGATGGGCAGCTCGCTCAAGTTCTGCCTGGTGGCTGACGGCACGGCCGACTGCTACATCCGTCTGGGTCCGACGATGGAGTGGGACGTGGCGGCTGGCGATTGCGTGTTCCGGTGGGCGACCCTGAACGCCCGGCCGCACGCGTCGTCTCTGACCTACAACAAGCCGGATCTCCGGAATGCCGGGTTCGTGATTGGATTCCTGCCGCCCCGACCGGCTGTGGTGTGGCTCACCGGGCTCTCGGGTTCCGGTAAGAGCACGATCGCCGACGCGCTGCGCGCGCGTCTCGAGGCCACCGGCGCCGCCGTCGAGCTGCTCGACGGCGACGTGATTCGCCAGATGTTCCCGGGCACCGGCTTCACCCACCACGACCGCGATGCGCACAACCGGCGCGTGGGCCACATGGCCAGCCGGCTCGAAGCTCACGGCGTGATCGTGATCGTGTCGCTCGTGTCGCCGTACCGCGCGTCGCGCGCGTGTGCGCGGGCCTTGTGCCGTGAGTTCGTCGAGGTGTACGTGGCCACGCCCTTGGTCGTGTGCGAGGCCCGCGACACCAAGGGCCTGTACGCGAAGGCGCGCGCCGGGGAGCTCGTCAACTTCACCGGCATCGACGATCCGTACGAGCCGCCCGACCACGCCGAGATCGTCGTCGACGCCAGCCTGGAGCCCGCTGAGAGCGCAGCCGGGCGAATCCTGACCTATCTGCAGCGGCCGCGTGCGCTCGGGCCGGAGGGGGTCGCCACCCAATGACCCATCTGGACGCCCTCGAGCATCGCAGCGTGCACATCCTGCGCGAGGCCTACGCCAACTTCAAGCACCTGTGCATGCTCTGGTCGATCGGCAAGGACAGCACGGTGCTGCTGTGGCTGGCGCGCAAAGCGTTCTTTGGCCATGTGCCGTTACCGCTCGTGCACATCGACACGTCGTACAAGATTCCCGAAATGATCGCCTACCGCGACCGTCTGGTGGCAGAGTGGGGACTGACCCTCATCTACGGCCAGAATGAGGCCGCACTGCGCGCCGGCCAGACCTTCCCCCACGGCAACGCGGACCGGCTCACCTGCTGCGGGCGACTGAAGACGCAGGCGCTTGCCGACACGTTGAGTGGTCAAGGCACGCGTTACCGCTTCAACCACACCACCGGTACCTACGAGGTCGATGCCCACACCGACGCCTATACCGGCGTGATCGTGGGGGCGCGCGCCGATGAAGAGGGCAGCCGTTCGAAGGAGCGCTATTTTTCACCGCGTTCCCGCGACAATGCCTGGGATGTGGCCGAGCAGCCGCCCGAGTTCTGGAACCAGTACAAGACGGAGTTCGCGCCGGGCACCCATGTGCGCATCCATCCGCTGCTCGACTGGACCGAGCTGAATATCTGGGAGTACATCGAGCGCGAGCAGATCCCGGTAGTCTCTCTCTACTTCGATCGCGGCGAGGGCACCCGCTACCGGTCGCTCGGCTGCGCGCCCTGCACATCGCCGATCGCGTCCACCGCGCGTTCGGTCGCCGAGATCGTGGCCGAGCTGCGCACCGGGCAGTTGAAGAACATCGCCGAGCGCTCGGGGCGAGCGCAGGATGCGGCCGACGGCGGGCTCGAGACCTTGCGGCGTTCCGGCTACATGTAGAGCACGATGGGGACAGAGGCGACACTGACGCTTACGGTCATCCTCGGGATGATGGCGTTGCTGGCAACCAACCGAGTCGGTGCCGATGTGGTGATGCTCGGGGCGCTGACGGTTCTGCTCGTGGCCGGTGTGCTCGAGCCACGGCAGGCCTTCGCCGGATTCGCCAACGATGGTCTGCTCACGGTGGCGTGCCTCTATGTCGTCGTCGCAGGGCTGCGCCACAGCGGAGTCGTGGCGCTGCTGACCGGCCGCCTGCTGGGCCGTCCCAGCTCCGAACTGAACGCGCAGGCGCGCGTGGTCCTGCCCGTCGCGGGACTGAGCGCGTTCATGAACAACACGCCGCTCGTGGCGGTCTACCTGCCGATGCTCGACGGCTTCGCGCGGCGGCACGGCATCGCGCCGTCGCGCCTGTTCCTGCCGCTCTCGTACGCGGCGATCCTGGGCGGCGTGTGCACGCTCATCGGCACCAGCACCAACGTGGTCGTGAACGGTCTGATCCTGGAACACAACCGGCTGGCGCCTGCGGCCCCCATCACGCCTTTCACCATGTTCACGATCACACCCGTGGGCCTGCCGGTGGCCGCGGCCGGCCTGCTCTACCTGCTGGCCTTCGGCCGGCGTCTGCTGCCGGCGCGTCCGGCTCTGAGCGAGGACGCTGGCGCCGCGCGCCGCCAGTATACGGTCGCCATGCAAGTGGAGCCGTCAGCGCCAGTCGTCGGGCGCAGTCTGGAATCGGCGGGCTTGCGCCATCTGTCGGGCCTCTATCTGGCGCACATCGAACGCGGGCCCGACGTGAAGCACGCCGTGGGACCCGACGAAGTGCTGCACCCTGGCGACATCCTGGTCTTCGTGGGTGCGCTGGCGTCGGTCGTCGAGCTGCAGCAGATGCGCGGGCTCGCGCCGGTCACCGCGCCGCCCGGGAGCGGCCGTGGCGACCATCGGCTGATCGAGGCCGTCATCGCGCCGTCGTCGGGGCTGGTGGGCCAGACGATTCGTGACGGCGGCTTCCGCACGAAGTACGGCGGCGTCATCGTGGCCGTGCACCGGCATGGCGAGCGGCTCAAGGGCAAGATCGGCGACGTCCGCCTGCGCGCGGGCGACGCGCTGATTATCGAGGCGCCGGCGGGATTCGCCGCCCGCCACCAGGACTCCACGGCCTTCCACCTCGTCACCGAGCATCAGGGCGCGGCGGCGCCGCGGCACGAACGTGCCTGGCTGGCGTTGACGCTGCTCGGCATGTTCGTCGTGGCGTCGAGCAGCGGCTGGCTCGACACCCTGACCGCGGCGCTGGTGGCGGCCGTGGGCATGCTGGCCTTCCAGTGCACCGACGGCGCACGGGCGCGCGAGGCCATCGACTGGCAGGTGCTGATGGTCATTGGCGCCGGCATCGGTCTGGGCCGTGCGGTGGAGCAGAGCGGGCTCGCGGAGCTCGCCGCGCAGGTCTTGCTCGGGGCCGCCGGCGGCCACGGGCCGACCGCGTTGCTGGCCGGGATCTACGCGCTCACCTGGCTGCTCACGAGCGTGCTGAGCAACAGCGCGGCGGCGGTGCTCATGTTCCCCATCGCCGTGCGGGCCGTGCACGGCGCTGGGCTGGCCTTCGAGCCATTCGCCATTGCCATCGCCATTGCGGCGTCATGCGAGTTCACGACGTCGGTCGGGTACCAGACGAACCTGATGGTGCAGGGGCCCGGTGGCTACCGCCCAATCGACTACCTGCGGTTTGGGGGGCCGCTGACGATCATCTGCGGCGCGGTCACCGTAGGCGTGCTGACGTGGTGGTACTAGTGCTTCAGATCGAAGGGCGTGATCTCGATGTACGCGTTCAGCAGCGACGGCGGCTCCGGGCCCACGTCGATCCCGTGCCACGGGTGCGGCCGGAAGTGGTTGATGGCGGCTGGCGCGGCCGGCTGGGCCGGGGCGGGCTGCGGACGACGTTTCGGTGGCATCCCGGTGATGATGACACGGCTCCGGGCACAGCGGGGACGCCGGGCCCCCGGCGGTCAATCCACGATGAACAGCCGCGCACCCGCGACAGTAGACGAGCGAACGTCATGCCGCACAGTGTGGCACACGCACCGCCGGCCGACAGGCGAGGCACGCCGGTTGGAACGCTCTGTCCCTGCGGTAGGATCGTGCCATGACACTCCGCGCCAACCATCTGGCGACCGCAACTCTCGCCATCGTCCTGCCGACGGCCCTGGCCGCTGGCCTTGCCGCGCAGCAGCCGCCACCGATTGGCGTGGCGCCCGTGACGATGGGCGCTGGGCCGTATCTGTTCGACACCGCCGAGCAACATCAGCTGCGAGTCGTGGTCGTCGCCAAGGGCCTGGTGCACCCGTATAGCCTGGCGATCCTGCCAAACGGCGACGCGCTGGTCACCGAACGCGGCAAGGCACTGCGGCTGGTGCGTCAGGCCACGGGGCCGACGCCGGTGCTGGAAGCGGCTGCCGTCGCGGGGCTGCCCGCGCCGCCGGCCATTCGCGGCGGGGGCGTGCAGGACGTCGTGCTGCATCCCAAGTTCGCGAGCAACGGCCTCGTCTACGTCAGCTACAACAAGGCGGGCGTCGGCGAGGCGGCGGCCAGGAGCGCCGTCGCGCTCGGGCGCGGACGATTCGACGGCACCGCCATCACGGGCTTCACGGAGATCTTCGCGGGCGAGTTCAAGGACGGGAACAGCGGATCGCGGATCGCGTTCACGCCCGATGGTCTGCTCTACTTCACAACTGGCGCGGGCAGCGGCGCGTACGCGCAGGAGCTGTCGAGCGTCTACGGCAAGGTGCTGCGCATGAAGGATGACGGCACCGCGCCGTCCGACAATCCGTATGTGGGGAAGCCGGGCGCGCGGCCCGAGGTGTTTTCGATCGGCCATCGGGATCAGCTCGGGCTCGCCGTGCACTCGGCGACCGGCGCGGTGCTGGCCACCGACCACGGTCCCAATGGCGGCGACGAAGTCAACGTGGTGCTGGCGCGCCGCAACTACGGCTGGCCCAATACCAGCTATGGGCGCAACTACGACGGCTCGCGGTTCTCGGACACCCCCCTGGCGGCCGGAGAGGAGCAGCCGCTGCTGTTGTGGGTCCCGTCGATTGCGCCGAGCGGCTTGGCGGTGTACACCGGCGACAAATTCCCCTCGTGGAAGGGCAATCTCTTCGTCGGCAGCGCGCGGCGCGGCGAGGTGCCACGCACCGGTGGTCTTGAACGTGTGGTGCTCAACGACCGGCTGCAGGAGTTGCGCCGCGAGACCCTGCTCACCGACCTGCACCAGCGGGTCCGCGACGTGAGGCAGGGTCCCGACGGCTTGATCTACGTGCTCACCGACGAAGACGACAGCGTGTTGCTGCGGCTCGAGCCGGCCCCGTCTGGGACGTCGTCACGGTGACGGGTGGGCAGGCAGGAGGCACCGATATGCGTCTGATGACATCGCGTTCGTGGCAGCTACTGGCGGGTGTGACCCTGGTGGCGGCTGGTCTGGCCGCGGCGAAGGACAGCGCCCTGCTGGCCCAGGGCGCTACGACGGCGTTTGAAGGGGCGCGCGTGATTACTGGTGGTGGCGGGGCGCCCATCGAGAACGCCACCATCGTGGTGACGGGCGGCCGCATCGCCCAGGTCGGTCCTGCCTCCGCGGTGAAGGTGCCGGCCGGCGCTGCACGGGTGAGCCTGGCTGGCAAGACGGTGATTCCCACGATCATCGACACCCACGTGCACCTCAGCACCACGCGCGACGCGCTGGTGAAGGACTTGCGCGACCGCGCCTATTTCGGCGTGAGTGCGGCGCTCAGCATGGGACTCGATCCGGCCGGCGACCCGTTTGCCGTACGCGCCGGCGCGCCCGCGGGGGTGGCGCGCTACTTCCTGGCTGGCCGCGGCATCACGATGCCCGAGCCCGGACGTTCGGATGTGCCCTACTGGATCACCACGGAAGCCGAGGCGCGGAAGGCCGTCCAGGAACAGGCCGTGCTGAAGGTCGACCTGATCAAGATCTGGGTAGACGACCGCGACGGCAAGTACAAGAAGCTGCCGCCGGAGCTCTACACCCCGGTGATCGACGAGGCGCACAAGCAGCAGCTCCGCGTCGCCGCGCACATCTTCAACCTGTCGGATGCCAAGGGCCTGCTCGAGGCCGGCATCGACGCGTTCGCCCACGGCATCCGCGACGTGGACGCCGACGACGAGGTGGTGGCGCTCATCAAAGCGCGCAAGAACGTCGTGCTCATCCCCAACATGCCCGATCGCGGCGTGTCGGTCGACTATGGCTGGCTCCGCGGCAGCATTCCAGACGGCGAGCTGGCGAAAATTCAGGCCGGCGCCACCGACCGTCCGCAGGCGCAGGCCGCGTGGGGCATTCAGGCTCGCAACCTGAAGAAGCTGTCAGCCGCCGGGATGACGATTGCGGTCGGCACCGACGGCAACACGGCCTGGGCGCCGCACGTCGAGATGGCCGACATGGTGGCTTCGGGCATGACGCCGGCGCAGGTGATCGTGTCGGCCACGAAGAACGGCGCCGAGTTCCTGCGCATGAGCGACGCCGGCACGATTGCGGTGGGGAAGACCGCGGACTTGCTGGTGCTCGACGCGAACCCGCTTGACGACATCACGAACACGCGCAAGATCTCGGCGGTGTACCTGAAGGGCGTAGCCGTGGATCGCACGGCGACGCGTACGGCGGCAGCAGCGCGGTAGCGCGCCCCTCGTGTTCGTCCTCCGGGCTGGTGAGCCGCACGAGTCGCGTCGTCGGCGACTGGATTCGACATGGGCGCCGGTCGCGCGTGACCAGGGTCCTGCCGACCGGGCTAGTGGTGGTGACGTTGGTGGAGCTCGACGTCCGCGACTTCTTTGTCCTGCTGGCCCTTGACGCTCTTGGCCATCGACGTGGCGCGTGCCGTCTGACGTGTACTCTCGGAGTCCACCGCAAAGAGCGAGATCTGCTTCTCGAGGTCCGTGGTCGCACATGAGGGGCACGCGGGCGTGTCGCCGGCGCGCACCAACGTTTCGAAGTCGTGGCGGCACGCGCGGCAGCGGTACTCGTAGATGGGCATCCTGAGTGGCTCAGGCGAAGGCCGGGCCGCCGTTATTTCTTGGCAGACGGCAACGTGGGCACCACGCACGCGGCGTAGCGGCAGTTGTTGGAGCTCTCGGAGCCCAGCCGCACCAGCAGGTCCACGGTCTCGGGGAACTGCATGTTGTGCGCACGGGGGCCGTTGGCCATGTCGGCCACCGAGTCGCCCTTGCCGCCCGCGGCGTCCTTGTCGGCCTGGCCTTCGCCGCCGAAGATGTTGCCGGCCCGCGCCTTGACGTCTGCACCCATGGCCACCATGTACTCGAGCAGGGCGTGGTTGGCGGTCAGCGCCGCCCCATGGAGCGGCGTGTAGCCCTGGTTGTCGCGCGCGTTCACGTCGGCGCCCAGATCTGCCAGGAGGTATGTGACGGCCGCCAGGCGCTGGTTGGGGGCGAAGTTGGTGACCTGCGGCTCGATGCCGTATCCCGCGGCGACCTGGAGCGGTGTGACGCCAGCCATCGACGGGATGCTGGGGTTGGCGCCGCCGCCAATCAGCACGCGCATGGCCTCCACGTCGTTGGCCTTGGCCGCCAGCCAGAAGGGTGTGGCGCCCACGGGGTTGGCCCAGTCGCCGTGGAACGTGCGATACCAGGGCTTGCGCACGATGCGCACGTTCGGGTCGGCGCCTTTGTCGAGGAGCGCCTGCAGCAACTGCAGGTGGGTCGTGTGCTCTTCGGTGATGCTGGCCGGCGGGTACCACGTGCGCTCGGGCCAGCGCGCATCCACGGCGGCCCAGAGCGGTCCGCTGCCGTTCTTGCTGAGCAGATTTGGGCTGGCGCCGCGCTCGAGCAGCAGCATGGCGATGTCGAGGCGCCCGTTCACGATGGCCATCGTGAGCGCGCTCAAGGCGTCGGCGCCGCTCACCATGTTGACCTCGGCGCCGCCGGCAACGAGTGCGCGTACCACGTCGAGATGACCCTCGCGCGCCGCAAACATCAGGGCGGTGAGTCCGCCCATGGCGTTGATGTCGCTGCGGCCGCCTTCCGACGTGATCTCGCGCGTGCCTTTGCCCTCGGTCTTGGCCTTGTAGCGCTCGCCCATGGTGACGATCGGGCTCACCTTCGTCGCCGCGTTGGGATTGGCCTTGCGCGCGAGCAGCACCTTCACGGCCTCGACCCGGCCCTGGGCGGCGGCAAACATGAGTGGCGTCTGCCCATTGGTCGTGTCGGTGGCGTTGACGTCGGCGCCGCGCTCGATGAGCATCGTGACCGCGTCGGCCTTGCCGCCGCCGGCCGCAAACATCAGCGGCGTCGTGCCGTTGGTGTTGGGCGTCACGGCATCGCCCTTGGCATTGAGCAAGAGCGTCAGCACGGCGCTGTCGCCGCTCCTGGCCGCCATCATCACCGGGGTGAGTGCGCCGAGGCGGGTCTTGGCCTTCACGTCGGCGCCCGCCGAGAGCAGCATCCGCACCAGGTCGGCGCTGTGGTTGTAGACCGCCCAGTGCAATGCGGTCGTGCCGTCGCCCTGGGCCGCGTTCACGTCGGCCTTCTGGGCGAGCAGGGCCCGTACCGTCGACAGGTCCTGGCGCATGGCCGCGTCGGCCAGCGCGCTGTCGGCGGCCTGCGCCACACCCGTGGTGCACAGAAGCGCGAGACCGCACCCGATGACGAGTTGCCTGACCATGCTGGAGTCTCCCGCTGCTAGATGTCGATGGTGCCCGTGCTGTTGCCGACGCGGTCGGTCGACACGCCGAGCTTCTGCATCACGGTGAGCAGCACGTTGGCCTGCGGCGTCTTGTCCTGCTCGAGCACGTGCAG
>JANORI010000147.1:0-3352 GCA_031415235.1 Acidobacteriota bacterium
AGCAGCAGCACCACCACCGTGGCCAAGGTGGCAATGACCCACCGGTGGTCGTCCTCGGTCGACACGAAGTAACCGCCGGTGGCGCGCACGATCACGGCGTAGATGGAGGCAATCGCGCCGAGCGCCGCCGTATAGACCAGCAGGCGCTTCAGGATGATCTCGACGTCCATCAACCGGTAACGCACGATCGCCGAGGCAAACGCCAGCGGCATGAGGCCGAGCGGCACGGCAGTGAGTTCCATCGCCAGCGAGGGCGTGGCACCGAAGGCAAATGGCACCGCATACGCGATGATGAATGGCCCCGCGCCGATGGCCGTGCCCCACACAATCCAGCGGAGTTGGCGAAGCGCCGTGGTGGACCGCGCGCGACGCAGCGCCAGCGTCAAGATGCTCAATCCGCACACCAAGTAGACCGCCAGATACAGCGGCTCGATGCGGTCAAGCAGCGCAATCGTGCCGATCAGACCGGCCGGGTCTTCCGAGGCGCGCGCGAGGGCAACGGCGCGGGCGGCGCCGAGCAGCGCCGGCGGCGCATACAAGAGTGGCCACCGGGATGCAGCCAAGGCCGCCAGCACCCGAACCCGCGGGCGCTCGGGAAAGACCAGCGTGAAGTGGAGGAAGAGCGGCGGTAGCAGCAGCGTCGCCACCTGATCGGCCCAATAGAACATCCAGTCGACGCGGTCGAGGCGTCCCGAGAACGAGAACGTGAACACGCCGAAGATGGCGACCGAGAGCCAGAAGAAGTGCAGCGTGGCCTGGTCGTTGGGCCGTCGGGCTCGAACCGTGGCGCCTACGAGCAGCGAAAAGATGCCGACCGCGGCCAGCACGTAGTAGAGACCGCCGACACCGCGTGGGATCGGGGCCAGGGCCAACTGGGCCACATGGCGGTCGCCCAGGGTGAGCAGCGTGTAGGTGTGGCGGGCGCCGCGCACCGCCGACTGCTGCACGACGTAGACGTCGTCGCGAGCTTCGATGGGTTGGCCGTCAACTGCCAGCAACACGTCGCCAGGGCGGATGCCAGCCTCGCCGGCCGGCGATCGCGGGTCGACTTCGGCGGCCACAACTCCGGTGGACCGCTGCACCCAGAGCACGCCGTCCTCGACGTCGTCTTGCATCGCCCGCTGCGCGACATTCGCCAGTCCGGCCAGCAGCAGCACGGTCGCCACGACGATGGCCAGCGTGGTGCGGGCGCGATGCCTCCATTCAGAGGTCGGCCTCAACTGTGCAGATGCGTAAAGCTGGGACATGGGAGCGGCTGACGCCGCGATCGATTGCAAAGCACATACCATGATCCGGAAAATAGAACCAGTGGTAAACCCAGACAAGTCAGTTATTTAGAGAAATGAGCCGCGTCAGATCCACCTGCATTCCAAGTGGTTGGACCCCAGCACCAATTAGCGGAAGGTCTGGCTGCTCTCTCCAGGGACACGCCCTCAGAATCGAAGCTGCAGCCCGCCGATCACGCGCGTCGGCGCCCGGACGACCAGCAGTTCGTCGTAGATCGATCGGTCTTCGACCGAGGCGCGGAACAGGCTACGCACGCCAAGCAACATTTCCCAATCGCCCTTCATGACGCTCAGGAACCCCAAGCCCTGTCGCAGCTGCAGGTCGAAGCGCCCGTCGGCGGCCTGTAGGGCGACCGGGTCGCCAGCAAAGCCGGAGTTGAGCCGGTAGAGCACGAAGAACCTGGTCGAGGTCTGTGGGGCGGTCGCGGCGAGCGACGCCGTGACATCGTGCAGCCGTTCGTGTGGTTGCCGCAGCGCGCTGGGCGCGTGGGCCGCAAGCGCTGCGCGGTCCGCTCCAGACGAGGCGTCCCAGCGAGTCGACACTCGCGTGTAGTCGACGCGCCCGTGAAGGTACGGCGACAGATGGTGCGCCACGCCGATCGCCCAGCCCTGCATCGCGGCATCGCCCGCCGACGCCACGCCGTAGTGGCCACCGGCCACGATGAGCCGCGCCGGGTCGGCCGCACCAAAGACGGTCACGAGCTGCTCGTCGACGCGCTGCCGGAACGCCCGCACACCGACCGCCATCCTCGCAAACTGGCGTGTGGCACCCAACTCGTAGTTCTGCACCCGCTCGGTCGCAAAGCTGTTCTGGCCAAGCGGCGAGAACGTGCGCTGCGGGGGCACCCACTGCGCGTCGGCCGGAGGCACGAACTCTTCGGCGCCGGGCGCAACCTGCTGCATCGAGGCCTTGGCATGCACACGCAGCGACGGCACCGGCGCGAACGACACGCGAATCGACGGGCTGGCCAGGCCATAGCCGCCGAGGTAGTCGAAGTGCTCGTAGCGCGCGCCGTACCCGATCGTCCAGCGGGCCGTGAGATCGATCTCGTGCGCCGCCGTCAGCGGGGCGACTTTCCGGTGCCCATCCGGCACGGCCTGCAGGGCCGCGAAATTGCCGCCTTGATACTGCTGCAGGCTGTAGGTGAGACCCGCCGTGATGCGGCTGCGGGCAGAGGCGCGAGTCAGGTAGTCGCCCGCCATCGTCCACGACGTGACGTCGCCGCTATTCATCGCGGCGCGCGCCGACCAGTCCGCATACGCACCCACGGGCGCGCCGACCGAAAAGAATGCCACGCCCGACGGCCGTCCGAAGTCGACGAACTCGCCGGAATCGTCGTAGGCCGTGGCGGTCAACAGATTGACCTGACCGTAGAGCGGCCAATCGGCAATCGTCGAGGTCGCAAAACGTGCCGAGGTCTCGACCGCGCGGCCGATGACGCGCAGCGAGTCCTCGAGGAACCAGTCGTCGTCGGGCTCGAAGTCGATGGCAGCCGTCTGGGCGTCCTTGAGCACGCTGCGGGTCAGACGGCGCAGCCTCCACGCCATCGGGCTGTCGCTGCGTGGCGCTGCCTCGTCGGCGGCACCCGCATCGCCGGCCAGTGCGACATCCGGGGCTGACACCTCGACGCGCTTCAGGGTGAACGACGACGGCGCCCGGCTCGCGGGACGAACGTTGATGAGGGTGCTCCGCGTGCCCGCAAATCCATCGCGGTGCGCACGCACCACGTATGGTCCAGGCGGCAACTCGGTCAGACGATATTGCCCGGCGGCATCGGTCACGGCAAACGCCGTGGCCCCACCAAGCGCCGACACCACCGCCCCATCGATGGGCGTGCCTGCTTCGTCTAGAACGGCGCCGTAGATCGACCCCACCGCCACTTCCGCCACGCGCACGACCCTCGCGTCGGACGTACCGACAGGCAGCGTCTGGGCCTGCGCGGTGCGTGCACCGGGAAGGGCCAAGCCGATAACGGCCGCCGAAAGGAGCCAGACGCGGGTGGCGATCATGGGGAGCTCCAGACACTACTCGGCCCGCTTCGCGCGGCGCAACGCGAAGCGGGCTT
>JANORI010000148.1:0-3322 GCA_031415235.1 Acidobacteriota bacterium
AGCGGGCGGGCGAGCGGCGGCCATGAGCCGCGTGTTGGCTCCGACCCGGTTCGCGGATACCATTCGGCAATCCATCCGCGCTCGAACGCGACAGTGAACAAGGAGACGATGATGCGTCTACTAGTGGTAGCAGCGTTGGCCGTGACTCTGTCCGTGGCGTTCCTCTCGGCGCAGCAACGCGCGCGAACGACGCTGGACCTCTACCTCATAGACGTCGAGGGCGGGAATGCCACCCTCATCGTGTCGCCGGCGGGCGAGTCGATGCTCATCGACACCGGCAACGGTGGGGCGGCGGCCGCGCGTGACGCCGATCGGATGATGGCCGCTGCGAAGGACGCTGGCATCGCGCAGATCGATCACCTGGTGACCACGCACTTCCACACCGACCACATCGGGGCCATGGAAGAGCTGAGCCAGCGGATTCCGCTGAAGCACTTCATCGACCCTGGGCCCAACGTCGAGGCCCGTATGAACGACTTCTTCCAGAAGACCTACCCGCCGATCTTCGCGAAGGGCACGCGCACCGTGGCCAAGCCGGGCGATCGCATCGCGATGAAAGGCATGGATATTCGAGTTCCCACCGCTGGCGGTGCGGCGATCAAGACGCCGTTGCCGGGCGCGGGCAAGGCAAATCCGTACTGCGCCAGCTTCAAGCCGACCGAGCCAGACACGACCGAGAACGCCGCGGTTGGCACGCACCTCACGTTCGGGCGTTTTCGCCTGCTGCACCTCGGCGACCTGACGCTGAACAAGGAGTTCGAGCTGATGTGCCCGTCGAACCGCATAGGCACGATCGATCTCTTGGTGGGGTCGCACCACAGCCAGGCCATCTCCAACAGCGAGGCGCTGGTGCACGCCATCGAGCCGCGCGTGGTGCTGATGAACAACGGCATTCGCAAGGGCGGGCAGCCCGAGGCGATGCGCGTGTTCCACTCGGCGCCGGGCGTGGAGGACGTCTGGCAGCTGCACTTCTCGCAGCTGAGCGGGCAGGAGTACACCGTTCCCAGCGTCTTCATCGCGAACCTGGTGGACGAGCAACCGGCCGACATGCAGATTGCCCCCATGCCACCGCCCGCCCGTGGCGCCACAGGTGTGCCTCCCGTGCCCGTGCACAACGGCACGGCCTACTGGTTCAAGGTGTCGGCCAAGGAAGACGGGTCGTTCACCGTGACAAATGCGCGCAACGGGTTCACGAAGTCCTACGCGGCGCGCTCGCGGTAGACCGCCGACGGTCGAGCATTGACGCCCACAAGGGATCAGCCTCTACTTGGCCCCGAACAGGCTGTCGATGACGTGTTTGGCGTGGGCGAGCTGTGACGCCGCGTCGTTTGTCTCCTTCGTGGCGTCGAGCAGCGCTCGGAAAGCGGAACTCCTCCTCGACAAGGCGCGGCACGCCCTCGCCGTCGCGCAGGTGCGCCGCTTCCGCCAGAAACGTCTGTAGGTGATCGCGCACGACTCGATGCAGCACGGCCCCAGCAGGATCGCGCGGCGCGTAATCGATGGACGGCAGGGCCATCCAGCCGACGGCGGCAGATGGCGTGCCAAAGGTCGCCGCGCCTCACTGCGCGGCACTGCCAGGACTCGGATGGTCGCCGCTGCGGTCTCGGCGTACGGCGGACGCGGAGCCCGCCGCAGTGCCTGCATGCGCGGCGACGAGGTCGGCGCGGTCAAGAGCGTGACGGCCCACGACACGGGTTCCCCGGGGGCCACCGCCGGCCTCGATGCCTGACCGCCGTTCCGGGGTCGGCCGTCAACGGTCACGACGGCCTCGAGGCTCGAGGGGCTGGCAATGGCAGTACTGGCGATCCGACGTTCGCACGGCGTGTCCGGATCGGGCGCCATCACCGACTCGGTCCCCACCTTGAACGGCGTCCCTGGAATCAGTTGTTCGCGCACACCCCACGCGAACATCTCGCTCGAAGTCCGCCACCTCAGGGCAGACTTCGGCTGCTCGTCCATCCGGAAGAACCAGAGCCACCTGCAGCCCGCCGAGGGCCTCAGCCGAGCTTGCGCAGGATCAGCTTCGGGGCGACGGGGGTCGCATTGGCGGTGGTTGGCCTCTGCGACGTGGTTGCGGCGAGTGTCCGCCAGCGGCGCCGCGAATTCGGGGTGCGCATGGCGCTCGGCGCCGAGGCACGCGATGCTCGACGCCTCGTGTTGGTGGAGGGCGCGTGGCGCGTGGCTCGTGGGCGTGGGCGTCGGCGTCGGCGTCGTCACGGGGCTGGCCGTCGCGCTCATCGCCGCCCAGGCCCTGCGCGAGCTGCTGTACGGCGTGCAGCCGCTCGATCCGCTGTCGCTCGTCGCCTCGGTGGTCTGGAACGTGGTGGTGTCTGCGGCGGCGCCGACGATGCCGCTCCGCCCGTCCCGAGGAGTAGACTTGCACCCATGGGTGTCATGCTTGGTACGGTCAAAGCCGGGAAAGTCGTCGTGCAAGACGGGGGCCTCACTGAGGGGGCCAACGTCTATGTCATCACGCCTGAGGCGAGTGGGGCAGTTCACCTGGAAGCGGACGAACTGGCCGAGTTGGAAGCCGGCATCGCCGAAGCCGATCGCGGCGAGATGATCACTGATGAAGAACTCTTCCGCCGACTGCACCGTCTCGGCTGATCGTGGCCCTCACGGTTCACATCTCTCGCCGCGCCGCGCGCGAGATTGAGCGTCTGGCGGAGTGGTGGTCGATCAACCGCCTTGCCGCGCCAGGTGCTGTTGCTGAAGACCTCGCCGCACTCTTGTCCGTTCTGCGCGAGCAACCCGGAATCGGGTCGCGGGTGGATCAAGCAAGTTCTCCGAGTACTCGGCGCTTCCACCTGGACCGCATCGGTCACTGGGTCTACTTCCGTACCAGAGGCTCCAGGCTTGAAATCTTGTCGGTGTGGTACTCGGGTCGCAAGAGCATGCCGTCAGTGTGACGCCTAACGAATGTTTCCTATCGTCCTACGGGCGCGGCCGTGGTGAGGCTGGCCGCGGCGACCGCCGACGGGCCAGCTCGCGCGACACCTGGGTGGCCGCGTCGCGCACGGACGGGTCGGGGTCACTCAGCGCCAGGGCCAACGCCTCCTGGGCGAGTGGGCCGCCCACGCGTGCGAGCGCGTAGACGGCATCTTCGCGCACCTCGGGTAGTGCATCCACCAGGGCGGCCGTCAGCATCTCAACCACGGCGTCACCGCCGATGTCGGCCATCGCGTCGATGGCTGCCGACCGTACCCGCGCCCGACCGTCGAGCAGGGCCTGCTGCAACGCCGGCAGGGCCAGTGTCGGCGCCATCTCAGGCAAGCGGCGCACCGCATCTTCGCGGGCGTCGTCGTCGGGATGCATCAACGCG
>JANORI010000149.1:0-4917 GCA_031415235.1 Acidobacteriota bacterium
GCTCGAACGCCGCCATCATGTCGTGAATTACAGCCATGATTCGATGCTCCCTTAAATGTGCGCCGTGAGCGCGCTGTGCTGCCAGGTCTTGGATTCGATAGACGTCAGCAGCAGGTCTGGCGTCATGGGATAGCGGCGGAAGGCCTCGGCACCGAGGGCATTCACGAGCGCCGCCGCGACAGCGCCGCAGCCGGCACCCACGGGTGGTTCGCCGATGCCGCGAGCGCCCACCGGCGTCTCGGGGTCGGCGATATCGGTGGCATCGATCTTGACGATCGCCGGGATGTCCATGATGGACGGCGGCTTGTTGTGGTGGAACCGGCGCGCCAGGGCCACGCCGTACTGCTTGTCGTAGACCCACTTCTGCGACAGCGCGTGGCCCATGCCGAGCATCGAGCCGCCAAAGGTCTGGCCGAACAGGTTGCGCGGGTGCAGGATAGTGCCCACGTCGCCGACCGCGGCGTACTCGACCACCCGGAAGGCGCCCGTCTCGACGTCCACTTCGACTTCGGCAAAGCCGGCGACGAACGAGTGGGTGTTGCCGTCGCGCTTGTAGGTGTCCTTCGCGACGCCAATGAGGCCTTGGCCAGCCACGATCTTCATTGCGCTCTTCGTGAAGGCGTTGATGTCCTCGGGCACCTCGTGGCCGTCGTACTTGCCGCCAAGTTCGATGGCTCTCCTGGCCGCGTCGGCAAACGACAGACTGCGGCCGCCGCTGAACACGCGACCGTTGGCCACCTGGTAGCTGTCAGGGTTGCCGCCGAGTGCCTTGGCTGCCACTTCCTGCAGCTTCTTCTTCGTGTCCATGGCCGTGGCGTGCGCCGCGCGCGTCATGGCGTGCACCGTCTGGCTACCGGCCGAGACGCAGCTCCACGGCAGGCCCTTGGCGGTGTTGCCCCAGACCACTTCGAAGTTCTCCCAGGGCGTGTCGAGCACTTCGGCGTAGACGCGCTGGCAGTCGATGACCGACTCGGTGCCCAGGTTGCCGATGCCCGACTGCACCTGCACTTTGCCGTCGGGACGGACGATGGCGATGCCGTCGAAGCCGACGGAGCCGGCCGTGTACGGACCGACTGCCACGCCGATGCCGCGAACCTTCGAGCCGCGGCGGTTGTTGGTGGCCAGGGCCTGCTTCTTTTCAGCCCAGCCAAAGAGCGTCGCGCCCTGGTCGAGCGCCTCGCGCACGTTGGCCTGGGTGACGTAGGCCTGCTTCTTGGTGGCCGGCACGACCGGGTCGTAGGGCGCCTTGCCGACCGGCGCGTTGACCTTGAGCAGCTCGACGTGGTCGAGGCCGAGCTTCTGGGCCGCCTGCGCCATGATCGGGTCGAGCAGCGCGTTCATCTGCATGCCGCCAGGCGAGCGCTGCGAGGTACGGGGCGGGGTGTTGGTCAGCACCGTGATGCCGCGCCACCGATAGGTCTCCGGCTGGAAGTTCAGCGACGCCATCGACCCGGCCGAGCGGTAGTCGCCTTGCGGGTTGTAGGGGCCGTTGTCCTGCAGCGTGAAGAAGTCCATCGCCACGATGCGGCCGTCCTTGCGGAAGCCGATCTTGGCGCGGCCATACATGCCGGCGCGCGCGCGACCGATGTAGTGCTCTTCCTCGCGCGTGATGCGAAGCATGCACGGCGCGTTCACCTTCTTGGCCATCAGCGCCGGAATCGCCATGCTGCCCGAACCGGGAATCTTGCTGCCGAAGCCGCCGCCGGTGTACTCGCTGATGAGCACCACCTCGTCGACCTTGATGCCCACCATGCGGGCAATGTTCGGAACCGTTTGCGCCGTGCTCTGCGTGGAGCCGTGCAGGAACAGCTTGCCGTTCTGCCAGTAGGCCATCGCGGTCCGCGTTTCGAGCGGCTGATGACCCGTGGACTGGGTGTAGAGCGTCTCGTCGAGGATCAGGTCGGCCTTCTTGAAGCCTTCCTCGACGTCGCCGAGCACGAACGTATCCGGCGCCTCGCCCATCGGCAGCTTGCCGTCGTTGCCGGCGGCGAAGTCGGCCGCGGTCCACTTCAGGTCGACCACCTTCAGGGTGGGACCCGCGCCGGTGTACACGTTGCCCTGCGTGCGGGCGTTGGGACTGCCGGGCCGGAGGCTGTCGAGCGGATCCACGACGAAGGGCAGCGGCTCGTACTGCACATCGATGAGGTCGATGGCATCGGCCGCCGTCGTTTCGTCCACGGCCGCAATCGCCAGAATCGGCTCGCCCTGATAGACGGGTTCGTCGGTGAGCGCGATTTCCGGCGGCAGGGCCGGGGGCGGCGGCGCGGGCTGGCCGGCCGGCGGGGCTGGCGGCGCCGGAGGTGGCGGGAAATCGCTCGCGCGCAAGATGCCCTTCACGCCGGGCAGCGCCAGTGCGCGGGTCGCATCCACGCTGACCACGCGCGCGTGCGGCATGGGACTGAGCAGCAGCTTTACGAACAGCATGCCTTCGGCGCGGTAGTCCTCTGCGTACTTCGCCTTGCCCGTGACCTTGGCCACGAGGTCGGGCGTGACGTAGTTCTTGCCGATGTATTTGTAGTTATTGGCCACGGTTACGCCCTCCGCGACAGTTCCGCGCCGTGCATCAGCGCAGTGAGGATTTTGTCGTAGTCCTGGCAGCGGCACAGATTGCCAGAGACCCCGTGCGCCAGTTCCTGACGCGTGGGGTTCGGATTGGTCTTGAGGAAGCCCACCGTCGCCATCACGAAGCCCGGCATGCAGAAGGCGCACTGGAAGCCCTGCTCGGCCACGACCCCCTGCTGCACCGGGTGCAGCGTGCCGTCAGGCGCCGCGAGGCCTTCAATCGTCTGCACCTTGCGGCCGCGCAGGGTGTGGGTCAGCAGCGAGCACGAGTAGGTTGGAACGTCGTCGACCAGCACCGTGCAGGCGCCGCACTCGGCCCGGTCGCACCCAAGCTTGGTACCGGTGAGGCCCAGCTTGTAGCGCAGCGTCATGGCCAGGGTTTCCTGTTTCATGACGTCGACGCGGCGCACCTGCCCATTGACGGTGATCGAAATCAGGCGCTCGACCGAGCCCGCGCCGGCCGGTTGGCCCGCAAGAGACGTGCGGAAGAGGTATGCGCTGGTGGAAACCGCGGCACCGGCCGCGATCACGCCTTTGATGAAGTCGCGCCTGGTGGCTCCGCCGCGCGGTGTCGCTGATGTGGTCTGGCCCATGTCCATGTCTGACATTGCGTTCCTCGCTTGACGAGAGAGGGTGGTGCCGTGTGGTTACGGCGGCGATAATAGCAGGAAATGTCGTAAACGGGCAGTCAAGTCCGTGCGGGTCCACTGGAACGGCCGTTGGGAACCGCGCAGCGGGCCTATCCGAGCCACCCCGGCTGCCACGTCGCATCGAATACGCGCATGAGATTTCCTCCAACCAGCTTCTGGATGTCGCCGTCCGACACCCCGTGGCGGCACAGCGTCTCGACGAGCCAGGGAAAATCCTCGATGCCGTTGAAGTCGGCGGGCTGGCGGTTGTTGTTGTCGGGGGGTTGCGCCAGGCGGTCGAACTCGTCGGTCACCGATCCGTAGGGCAGCGCGTCGGGATTCCGGGCATGCCGCGGATACGCGCCCGCCGTGCCCATCGAGTCGGTGGAGACGCCGACGTGATCGATGCCGACCAGGTGCACGGCGTGGTCCACGCACCGCAGCCAGTCGTCGAGCGTGGGCATGCCTGGCGTGCCGCGCCAGATGAGCGGCGCCCAGGTGGTGACACACGCCACACCCCCAGACGCGGCCACGGCCCGGATCTGGTCGTCGTCGATATTGCGGGGGTTGTCGACCACGGCCTTGGGGTTCGAGTGCGACGCGATGAGCGGCTGGGTCGCCCCGGCGCACGCGTCCAGAAAGGTGCGCTTGCCCGCATGGGTGAGGTCGATGGTGATGCCGACGCGCTCCATTTCCCGCACCATCACGCGGCCGAGCTGGCTCAGCCCGCCGTCGTGGCGCTCGAGGCAGCCGTCGCCGAGCAGGTTCTTCTCGTTGTAGGTGAGCTGGCAGATGCGCAGGCCGAGCTGTTTCCAGAGCAGCAGGCTGGCGGGATCGGAGCCGAGGAACAGCGAGTCCTGCGAAAGCAGGATGTGCGCCATCTTGCCCGCGGCCTTGGCGCGCCGGATGGCGGCGGGCGAGTCGCCCAGGCAGAAGGTGGGCTCGGCCTGAATCACCTCGAGGAACTCCCGCACGCGCGGAATCGTCTGTGCCGCGTCTTCGTTCGGCATCGGGATCGTGAGCGCCACGGCAGTCAGTCCCGACCGGTCGGTGCGTTCCGTGCGGCGGAGCAGGTACTGGACGCACGGGTCGATGACGATCGACTCGCGATGCAGGCGCGCGGCGCGTTCGCTGATGGGCATGGCGGGCCTCAGGATATGCCAAGTGTGGCGTCGTCAGGGCTCGCCAATTCCCCCGGTGTATAGTTCCGATCCGTCGCGCTCGTCGTGCCGGGCGCGTGGGGAGGACCGATGTCGAAGTACCTAGGCGCAATCAGTGTGTGGGTGTGTATGGCAGCCCTGCCGACGCTTGTGGCCGCCCAGTCAGGTGCGGCGGTCATCACGGGCTTGGTGGTGGACGACACGGGGGGTGCCCTTCCCGGCGTGGCCGTGACCGCGACCAGTGTGTCGAGCGGAGTCACCTACGTGGCCACGTCGAACGGGGCGGGCAACTACTCGATCCCCGCCCTGCTCGTCGGCCAGTACACGGTCAAGGCGGAGCTGGCGGGCTTTCGCACCGCCACCCGCAGCGCCGTCACCCTGGAAGCCAAGCAGGTCGCGCGGCTCGACTTCAGGATGGCGATCGGTGCGGTGCAGGAGACGGTCGAGGTCGCCGGCAGCTCGCCGATCCTGCAGACCGAGTCGGCGACCGTCGGCGAGGTCATTTCCGGCACCATCGCGCAGGCGTTGCCGCTGAATGGCCGCAACATCGGCCAGCTCGCCCTGCT
>JANORI010000150.1:0-2783 GCA_031415235.1 Acidobacteriota bacterium
ACGCTCACGGGCACCGGGAACACGGGCACGGGGGCGGGCGCCTTCGGCGCCGCCACGACCGGCAGTGCGAATGTGGCCGTGGGGCGCGGCGCCGGTGCCAACGTCACGACCGGGTCGCACAACCTGTTCGTGGGGACGGACGTGGCGGGCACGGGGGCCGACGCGAATACCATCCGTATTGGCCTGCCGTACGACGGCGGCACCGGCGTCGGGCAGAACCAGACCTTCATTGCCGGCATTCGCGGTACGCAGTTGACGGGCAGCGCGGTGCAGGTGTTCATCGACGCCAACGGGCAACTGGGCACGCTCACGCCCCCGATTGCGAGCGGGTCGGGCACGACGCCCGTGTCCTTCGCCCTGCAGCAGCAGGTGCAGGCGCAGCAGGCGACCATCGCGGAGTTACAGCAGCTAGTGCGCGACCAGCAAGCGACGAATGCTGACCTGCGCGCGCGGCTCGCACGGCTGGAAGCGGCGAGCGCACGCCGGCCAGATCGTCTCAAATAGCACTCGACATGGCTCCCCGGAATCGCCACGACAACTCAGGAGATGAGAAATGGGGTTCATCGAAGATCTTCACTAGGCCGTATTGAGAACGCTCACCGGGTATGGCGACTCCCGGTTCAGACGTGATCCCAGTTCGGGATCGGATCGTCAACAACGATCCGGTTGCGCCCTGTCGCTCGGGGCCGCCGCTAGGCAGAGTCGGTCAACTTGACTACGACTAGTCAGAGGCATACACTGAATGCTATGGCACTACGCAAGCGCATCAGCGTGTATCTCGACCCTGAACTGCTGGACGGGCTCAAGGCGATGAAGGCGCGCACGTTCGCGCCAGAAGCGGCCTCGATCCGTCAAGCCGTGAAGGAATACCTGGAGCGCAAAGGGGCGACCGTGAAGGCGGCGCGCACGCGGGCGGACACCCGCACGCGCGCCTGACTCGCAACCGGATGAACACGACCCGGCGGCGGGCTGGCAGCAAGTGTACCAGCCCATCGGCCGGGGCCAGAGAGGCCCCGAATGAGTTTACGAAAACGCTGCGCGCCTACGGAGCCGGCAGCACTGCCGGACGGCGCACCGAACCCGTTCCACTGCCTGAAGTCGCCACGGTGCGACCATCACTGGTTTTACGACTTCCGGATCAACGGCAAGCGGTATCGAAACACGACGCAGTCGGCCGACAAGGGGCTGGCGACGAAGATCGAAGCCGTGGAGCGCACCCGCATTCTCGAAGGCAAGCACGGCATCCGGCGCCAGAAGGACGTGTCCTTCCGCGAGGTGGCCAAGCTGTATCTGAAGAACTACGCCGAGCAGCACAAGCGGAGCGCCTCGCGCGAGACGATAGGAAGCATTAGCGGGGTCTGGGGGTGACCGAAACCCCGTTATCCGACCCTGGCCCCCACCCCAGGGCACATTTCTTGGCACAGCTTCCGTTCGCGCTCGTGCTGGTGCCGGCGCCGCTGGCGGCGCTCCTCAGGGCGATCGGCCACCCGCCGCAGTATTGAGACCGCGAGCCGCGAGCTAGCGCTAGCGGCCAGACGCCTCGTGTCCGCGTGGCACGCTTCTTCGACAGCGAGAAGCGGAACGTTGATATCGTCGGCCTCGCACTGGTGGGACCACCGCCCGACGACGCCCAAATGCGCCGCGCTGAGCCGCCCCAAGGCAACGGGACAAGGAATGCCCTTCGTCTGAGCGAGTCCACGCCCCGTAGATCCGACCACCGTGCCGTGACGCACTAATGTTTCCGGGTCTACGCGGATTTGAGTGGGCCTTTTGGGGTGAGTGGCTGACCAGAATTCTCTGACCGGCACCTCAAACCGGCCACCACAGGCAGGGCGACCGGGACGGCGGCTCGAGGTCGTTGTCCGTGATCGGTGCTCCGTTCTGCGTCCTCTTCAAGCACACGACGGATCGGCTTGTGGGAATGTGGGAATCTCGCGTGCTGTGCGAGATTTCCAAGTCCCGGTGGAAACCGTTCTGTGGTTTCCATGGGGACGCCATTTCCACAGCCGTCTTCGCCATCACCCGAGATCGAGCCAAGGGGAGTTAGCCTGCAGGGATGCCGGCTCCCCGGACGTTACGTGCCCTGTTCTCGCTCCCCGGCTTCATCGCCTCTGCGCGCCTCAAGGGCGTCTTCGGCGACCGCTTCGCTCGCGTCGTGGTCCTGCGACGCCGAAAAAAACGGCGCGGTGCTCGTGTTGCGACCATCGGTGTCGAGGCCGCTACGATCAGCGGACCGTCCGCGTCCGCGACTTCGGGGCCGCCGACTGGCGGATCTACCTGGAGTTCCAGCGCTGGCGCGTGTGGTGCCCGCGGTGCCGCAACGTGTTCGTAGAGCAGCTCGACTGGCTGGCCACGAATCCTCGCTACACGCAGCGCTTCGCGCTGCACGTCGGGCGGCTCTGTCGCGACATGCCCAACAAGGCGGTGGCCGAGATCGAGCATCTGCACCACAGCACGGTGAAGGACCTCGACACGCGTTACATGCAGCAGCAGGTGGCGCGCGCGGGCACACCGGCGCCGAGGGCCATTGGCGTGGACGAGATCGCCATCCGCAAAGGGCACACGTACCGCATTGTCGTCAGCGACCTGGATCGAGCGCGGCCCATCTGGTTCGGCGGGCAGGGGCGTCGCGAAGTGGACTTCGACCAGTTCTTTGCCGCGCTGGGCGCCAAGAAGACCGGCCGTCTCCAACTCGCAGTGATGGATATGTGGCGGCCGTTCCGCAATTCGCTCGAGCGCAACGCCCCGCAGGCCCGCATCGTCTTCGACAAGTTCCACATCCT
>JANORI010000151.1:0-5461 GCA_031415235.1 Acidobacteriota bacterium
CCGCCAGCGACGTTGACACGCGCCGACCGCGTGCGCGTCCGCCGCTCCCCGGTGTTGGTGCGATGACCTTGGGCATCGGCCTAGGTGAAGTTCCGCTCGGAGATATTGAGGAACTCGAGCGCGAAGTCATCCATCTCCGAAGCCATGACCTTCACGCGCGAGGTGAAATGGTTGTAGAAGTACACTGCCGGCATCGCGGCAAAGAGGCCCACCGCCGTCGCCACCAACGCCTCGGCGATGCCCGGCGCGACGACGGCCAGGTCGGTCGAGCCCTCGGCGCCTATCCCAGCGAAGGCCGACATGATTCCCCACACGGTGCCGAAGAGACCGATGAAGGGCGCAAGGCTTGAAGTGGTTGCCAGAAACGTCACCTGCTTTTCGAGTTTATTGATCTCGACCGACGAGGCACGCAGCAGCGCGCGGTCCACGGCCGCCAGACTCTTGAGGGTAGGACGTGCGGCAGGAGAGGCTGGACTTGGCGGCGTGCTCCCGGCCTCGGGACGCAGCTGCAGGTTCAACTCGACGTAGCCGGCCTGGAACAGGCCGACGAGCGGGCTATGCTCCAACGACTTGCAGACCCCTTGCACCTCCGAAAACTTGGCGCTACGTCTGAAGACGTCGAGAAACGACTTCGACTGTCGCTCGGCGCGCCCGAGCGCGATCGACTTACTGAGAATGATGCCCCATGACACCACCGAGAAGAACAGCAACACGGCCAAGGCGGCCTTCGACACTAAGCTGGCCTCGATGACGAGTTGAAGAATGCTGAGCGAGCCCCGAACGGGCGCTTCGGCATCCGGACCCTGTTGTAGGGCCAGGAACACGAATCCAGGCGTGCGCAACGACACCTCCGCTGTCAAGGAGTAGGGTGCGCCGCTGGGAAACAGCGCGAGTGTGCAACCGTAGCACGTTCTGAGAAATTCTGTCAAACCCATGATACGATTGCACTTCCGTCTCCAAGCGAGCGCGCTTGACCTCCCCAGGGCGACCACTCGATGATCCGCTACCTTGCGATCAAGAACCTCGCGGTGATCGAGGCGGCCTCCATTGAATTTGAACAATCGTTCAATGTCTTGACCGGTGAAACCGGCGCGGGCAAGTCGATGTTGGTCGGCGCGGTCGGCCTGTTGCTTGGCGGACGCGCGTCATCTGACCTGGTCCGCACCGGCGAAGACCTCGCCATCATTGAAGCCCAGTTCAACACCGCAGACGGCGGCGACCTCGTCGTGCGGCGCGAGATTACCGCCCAGGGTCGCAGTCGCGCCTTCATCGACGGCCAACTCGCCAGCGCCTCGGCGCTGCGGGCACTGATGAGCGAACTCGTCGAACTCCACGGGCAGCACGAGCACCAGGCGCTGCTTGATCCGGCGTCTCACATGCCCTTACTCGACAGCTGGGCGAGCCTGGCGACCGCGCGGCAAGAGGTTGAGGCGACGTGGTCCTCGCTCGCCCACGCCGAGCGTGCTTTGGCGCGCGCCGAACTCGATGAGGGCGAGCGCGCCAACCGCCTCGAGCTGGTGGCGCTCCACCTCGGCGAGCTCAGGAAGGCACAGATCTCGGCGGGCGAGGATGAAGAGCTGGAGCGGACGCGCGAAGTGCTGCGCCACGCCGACCGGCTGCAGACGCTCTGCGCTGAAGCCTATGGCCTGCTCTACGAGCACGAGTCGGCGGCTCTCGCCACGCTCGGACAGGTCTGGAAGCGCGTCACCGATCTGAGCAACATCGACGAGTCATTTGCGTCACACGCCGCCGCGCGCGACGGCATCAAGGCCCAGCTCGAAGACCTGGCCCTCACGCTGCGCGACTACCAGGAGCGCCTTGATGCCTCTCCCGACCGACTGCAGCAAGTGGAAGACCGGCTTGCGCAGCTCGAGCGGTTGAAACGAAAGCACGGCCCGACGTTGGCCGATGTCCTGGCCAAGATGGCGTCGCTGCAACAGGAGCACGACGTCCTCACAGGCGGTCCGGTGCAGAAGGATGCCGCGAGAGCCTCGCTCGACGCGGCCCGCGCGGGGTTCCTGGACCAGGCCCGGCGGCTCTCGGCCTCGCGCCAGGCGGCAGCCCGGAAGCTCGGTCCGGCGCTCGAGTCCGCGCTCGCGGATCTCGGTCTGGCCAACGCCCGTCTCGAGTTACGCCTCACGACGCTCGACGCGCCACAGGCGTGGCACGCCGGCGGCATCGACGCGGGGGAGTTCTTCCTGGCCGCCAATCTCGGCGAAGACGCGCGGCCGCTCGCCCGCATCGCATCCGGAGGAGAGCTCTCGAGGGTGATGCTGGCGTTCAAGACCCTTGGGGCAGGGGAGCACCCGGGCCGGACGCTGGTCTTCGACGAGGTCGATGCCGGCATCGGCGGACGTACCGCTGCGGTGGTGGGCGAGAAGCTACGGTCGCTCGGCATGAGGTCCCAGGTGTTGTGCATCACGCACCTGCCGCAGATCGCCGCGCTGGCCTCGACCCACTTCGCCATAGACAAATGCGTCAAGGGGCCGCGCACGGTCACGACCGTCACGAAGCTCGACGACACCGGCCGCGAACGTGAGGTCGCCAGGATGATGGGAGGGGAGGCCGCGATCTCCGACGACCTCTTGAAGGGTGCACGGGCCCTCATCCAGCAGGCGAAAGCGAAAATGAACGTCGAGGCGAAAGCGAAAGGCGAAAGTCGGTCGCGGGCGAAAGCGAAGGTGCGCCGATAGTGGCCAGGAAATACCTGATCGAGACCTACGGCTGCCAGATGAACGTGCATGACTCGGAGCGGATGGCCGGGTTGCTCGAACAGGCCGGCTTCGAGGTGACGGAGGCCGACGAAGACGCCGACCTCGTCGTCATCAACACCTGTTCGGTTCGCGAGCGAGCGGAGGAAAAGCTCTACAGCAGGCTTGGCGACCTCAAGGGACTCGAGGTCCGCACTGGACGGGCGCCGATCGTGGCCGTGACCGGCTGCGTGGCCCAACAAGAGGGCGCACAGGTCCTCGCGAAGTCGAAGCTCGTGGACGTGGTGATTGGCACTCAGCGCCTGAAGATGCTGCCGGTGCTGGTCGAGCAAGCCGCCAGCGCGCCGTCACCCCTGGTGGACGTGTCGACACCCTACGACGAGCCCACATTTCCCCTCGGCCTGACGAGGCGGGATGACCCGGTCAAGGGGTTCGTCACAATCGTGGAAGGCTGCAACGACTTCTGTGCCTACTGCGTGGTGCCATACACGCGCGGCCATGAACGGATGCGCGCCAAGGCCGAGATCCTTCGCGAGGTCGCCGAGCTGACGGCATCGGGCCGCAAGGAAGTGCAACTGCTCGGCCAGATCGTGAACCACTACCAGGCTCCCGACGATCCCACCTGCGATTTCGCTGGCCTGCTCGAGGCCGTGCACGAAGTGCCGGGCGTTGAACGCATCCGCTTCTCGAGCCCTCATCCACGACACTGCTCAGACAGGCTGATCACCGCGCTGCGCGACCTCCCCAAGGTGTGCAGGCACCTGCACCTGCCAGCGCAATCGGGGTCCACGAGCATCCTGACGGCGATGCGACGTCGTCACACGCGGGAGGACTATCTCGGCCTGGTCGACCGGCTGCGCGCCGCCCTCCCGAATCTCCAGCTTTCGACCGATATGATCGTTGGCTTCCCAGGAGAGACGGACCAGGACTTCGACGACACGATGTCGCTCACGGAATCGGTTCGCTTCCACAGTATGTTCTCGTTCAAGTACTCGCCCAGACCGAATACGCTGGCCGCCCAGCGAATGCCGGACGACGTCCCTGAGTCGGTCAAGACCCAGCGCATCATGGCGCTCCAGGCCGCCCAGAAAGACATTCAGACCGAACTCAACACGCGGTCGATCGGCCGCACGGTCAAGGTGCTGGTCGACACGACGAGCCGGCGCCGCGCATGGGAGCTTGCCGGGCGGACTACCGGAAACACCGTCGTCAATTTTCCCGGCGACGCGTCCTGGCTCGGTTCGTTCGTCACCGTCTCCATCGAGCGTGCGGGCGCCTTCGGCGTATGGGGCAGACCCGTGGCGGACGACGGGCGATACCTCGACACACCGCACGTGCCGACCAGCCAGGATTAGGGACGACGTCAATGCTCATCGAAATGACGATCAAGGGCCTCACCGTCGACCCGGTCACGAACATGCCGATTGTCATCCTTCACGATAGTCAGGAGCGACGCGTTCTGCCGATCTGGGTCGGCGTCTTCGAAGCCAACGCCATCGCGCTGCAAATCGAGAACGTGCATACGCCGCGCCCGATGACGCACGACCTGCTGCGCAACGTCATCAGTGATCTGCAAGCGACGGTCGAGCGGGTGGTGGTATGCGACGTCAAGGACAATACGTTCTTCGCCCTCATCCATCTCCTCACCCCCGCGGGCAGGGTCGCGGTCGATGCTCGTCCCAGCGACGCCATCGCCCTGGCGCTCCGCACCCGGGCGCCGATCCTGGTCGAGGAACATGTCATCGGCAACGCCAAGACCGTGGATCTCACCCACGCCAAAGTCGACGGCGAACGCTTGCACCAGTGGCTTGACAGCCTCGACCCGGAAGACCTGGGCAAGTACAAGATGTAGACCGACGGCCTGGTTCGGTTGATTTCTTGTCGGCCGGCCGACAATTTACTTAACACCCTATTTTACAGTAACTTACACTCTGGCATTAGCAGAAATACCGGCGACTGACCGCGCCCGCGCTTGACGACATCAAACTTCGGCTCCTAGAATGACGGAGGCTCGCGCCTCTCGGAGCGTCCCTCTCGGACTCGCCAGCCCGCCACCCGCACATGATCCTCGCCATCGCGAACCAGAAAGGCGGCGTCGGCAAGACGACTACCGCCTTGAACCTTGCTGCGGCATTGGCCCTGCGAGGCAAGTCCACCCTGCTCATTGACCTCGACCCCCAGGCCAACAGCAGCATGTCGTACCTCGATTTGCGCCAAGTCGACCGAGGCATGTATGACGTCTTCGTCGACCCCGGACTTGATATGCGCGAGGTCATCAAGGCGACGGCGGTCGGCAACCTCTCGGTGGCGCCAGCCAGAATCTCGCTCGCGAAGCTCGAGTCCCGTTTGGTAGGGGAGTTGGATGCGCCGTTCCGGCTGAAGGACCACCTCGCAAAGCTGACGGACTTCACCCACGTCGTCATTGACTGCCCCCCGGCCCTGGGCCTGCTGACGGTGAATGCCCTGGTTGCCGCCACGCACCTCCTGATCCCAATCCAGTCGTCCTATTTCGCCCTCGAAGGCACGGACGACCTGCTCGAGACCATCGAGAAGGTCCGCCAGCGCCCCAACCCCGGCCTGAAGATACTTGGCGTCGTCATCACGATGCACGACCGGCGGACGGCGCTCGGCCGCGACATCCTCGCGCAGATTCGCAAGGTCTTCGGCGACAAGGTGTTCAAGACCGTGATCAGCAAGAGCGTGCGTCTCGAGGAAAGTCCGGCGTATCGTGAGTCCATCTTCACGTTTGC
>JANORI010000152.1:0-5691 GCA_031415235.1 Acidobacteriota bacterium
GCCCGCCGCGGCCTGGGCGGTCGAGCCGGGGATGGCCGTCAGTACCTGTCGTGGGTGCACGCCGCCGACTTCGTCGCCGCGGTGCACTGGCTCATCGACCACGACGACCTGGCCGGCGTGGTCAACATCGCATCGCCCCACCCGCTGCCGAACGCGCACTTCATGCACGGCTTGCGCGAAGCCGCGGGCATACGGCTCGGCCTGCCCGCCGCGACCTGGTTGCTCGAGATGGGCGCCGTGATGCTCCGCACCGAAACTGAGCTGATCCTGAAGAGTCGTCGCGTGGTGCCGGCCCGCCTGCTCGAGAGCGGCTTCGTGTTCGCCCACCCGCACTGGCCCGAGGCCGCCGTGGCGCTCTATCGCGACTGGGCGCGGCGACGCGAAACGGCGTCGGCGGCCTGAACTGGCCCGCCGACAACCGTCACGGGGTTCGCTCCTACTTCACGACCGAATACTTGGTGAACGCGCCACCCGCCTGCACCAGCGAGTTCGGGCCTTCCGCCGCGTAGACGTTGCCGTCGGCGTCGACCGCGATGCCTTCGCCGGCCGTGCCCTGATACACGCGATCGTCGCGTTCGAAGGGCGGGATGAACGCCGTGATGCGGTCTTCGCCGAGCGGGCCGATACGCACGCCGTTGCGCCAGCCCACGTGGTTGAACGGACCCGATTCGGAGTCGATGGCGTAGAGCGTGTCGCCCTTGATGAAGAGCCCGCTGATGCGGCCGTAGGCGTAGCGCGATTCCAGGTACTGGCCTTCCTGGTCGAAGATCTCGAGGCGGTGGTTGCCGCGGTCGGCCACCCACAACCGGCCCTTGCCGTCGAAGGCCATGGCGTGGGGCGTGCGGAACTCGCCGTGGCGCACGCCGATCTTGCCCCACGACTTGATGAACTTGCCGTCGGGCGCGAACTTGCTGATGCGCGCCGTGGCGCCGCGCGCCAGGCCCTCGGCCACCGCGGCCGCGGTGGTCATGCCCTGGCCGTCGTGGCCGTCGGACACGTAGATGCTGCCGTCGGGCCCGGTCACGACGTCGTTCGGCTGGTTGAACTGACCGTCGGCGTTGCCCGGCTTGCCAGCGATGCCCAGGCTGAGCAGCTTGTCGCCCTTGGGGCTGAACTTGTGTACCTGGTGGCCCTTGGTGCCGGCCTCGTTGCCAGCGAAGTCGGCAATCCACACGTTGCCGTCCTTGTCCACGTGGATGCCGTGCGGCGTCACCATAAGGCCCTTGCCGATGTTGGCCAGCACGGCGCCGGTGTTGCGGTCGAACTTGAAGACCGGATCGACCACGTTGTTGTCGCAGCTCACGGGGCCGCCACCGGCCGTGCCCGCGCCGCAGCGCTCGTAGGCCCACACGTGGCCGTCCTTCGGGTCGATGTCGATGCCGGCCGACGTGCCCCACTTGCGGCCCGCGGGCAGCGTGCCCCAGTTCCGGGTCACGGTGGGCGCCGGATTCGGCATGCCCACGCCCGAGATGGGGTTGCCGGCCGCCATCACTGTGGCGACCGGAGCCGCGGTGGGGGCCGCCGGCGCGGGACCGGCCTGACCGCAACCGGTGAGCAGCGTGGCGGCGCAGGTGCAGAGGGCGGCAAGGGAAATTCGTGTCGATGACATGGCGGCTCCTTATGAGTTGGGATGTTAGTAGAGCGGAGGAACGCGAACCGCGCAAGCGTTTCCGTCGGGTGTGGTCAGCGGAGCCGTGCGGTCCAGTTCTGCATCACCGTAATCGGGCGGCCCGTATCGGTGGATGTGCTGATCAACACCCGCGTGCCATCGGGCGCCACCACATAGGACACACCGCCCGACGCCTCCCACTCGGTGAACCGTGTGTCCATGAGCGCCACCGGCGGGGATGGCGTGAACACCGCGCCTTGGGCGCGCACATCCACGACCATCAGCCGGCGATCCAGCGCAAGGTAGTAGAGCTGACGGCCGTCGGCGCTCCACTGCGGCTGCACGCCGCCGCCTCTCGACACCAGCCACTTCGCATTGCCGCCCACCATCGTCTGCACGTAGACGTCGAAGCGGCCACCCTCGTTGGAGACGTAGGCCAGCCACCGGCCGTCGGGCGAGAGCTTGGCGTTGCGCTCCTCGGCCGGCGTAGCGACCAGCGGCCGGGATTCGCCGCTGGCGAGCGTCAGCGACGCCACGTCCCACCCGGTGCCAGGGCTGAGGACGGAAAAGATCAGCTGGGTACCGTTCCGCGACCAGTCGGTGGGGAGCTTGGAGAAGGGCGATTCGAACAGCGGGACGATCTGGCCGGGCGCCGAGAGACTCTGCCTGAACAGATTGGGTTGGGCCGGCTCGAGCACGGCCAGCGCGATGTCGCGGCCATTCGGGGCGCACACCGGGTAGAACTCCACCGATCCGGCAAAAGTGAGCTGCGTCGTCGCGGCACTGGCGAGATCCATCGTCCACATGTCGATGTTCCCGGTGGCGGAGTCGGCCTGGTCGTAGACGATCCGGCGGCCGTCCGGCGTCAGGCACAGCGCGTTGAACTCTCCGGGCGTTCCCACGGTGGCCAGCCGCTGACCCGATCGATTGAACCAGACCAGCTCCGCCCCTGGTGCCGCGTCGCGGTGCACCAGCACGCCGGTGCTCGAGGCCGAGAACAGCGCCTGAAAGGTCACCGGGTTGACACCCACGTCTTCAGCGATCGCCACGGGCTCGCCGCTCAGCTGCAGTGTCTTCTCATCGAAGGGCTGCGCCAGCAGCGTCGTGTTCCGCCGATAGAGCAGGTGGCCCGACGCATACGTGCCGCTCGACGTGGTACCGACGAGGCGCCGCGTGTCGGGGCTGTCGAGCGATCCAAGCACCAGGCTCTCGACCATCCGATTCTCGAGGCTCAGCCTGGTGACCACGAAGTGTCGGGCGAGATTTGAGGAGCCTCGTCGCGCATGAACGTCGAGCCCTGCGGCGGCATGACCGAGAGCACGTCGCTCTGTGCAGGTCGTTCGGGTCGTCGAGTTGTGAGCAGTCCACCGAGCACGGCGACGGTGACCAGGCCCACCACCGCCAGCGGCCAGGCGAGTCCTACGCCCCGCCGGGCCGGCGCTGCGGCAGGTGCCCCACGGTGGATTCCCGAGTCGTCGGCCAGCCCCTTCAGCTGCAGCAGCACATCACGCGCCGACGACCAGCGGTCGTCCCGATCCTTCGCCAGGCACACCGAGACGATCCGTTCGAGGGCGCGCGGGGTGCCGGGCACCATCTGCGACAGCGGCGCCGGCTCGGAGTGCAGGATCGCGCCGATGAGCGACGCCTGGCTCGCTCCCGCGAAGGCCCGCTGGCCGGTGATCATCTCGTAGAGCATCGCGCCGAAGGCGAAGATGTCGGCCCGGGCATCGACCTCGCCGCCCTGCAGCTGTTCGGACGCCATGTAGGGCAGGGTGCCGAGAATCTCGCCATGAGACGTGAGCGCGGTTGCCGTCGGGTGCTCCGCCGCACCGGTCGTCACCTTGGCCAGGCCGAAGTCGAGCAGCTTCGCGCCGGTCTTCGTGAGCATCACGTTGGCCGGCTTCAGGTCTCGATGCACGATCCCCGCGCGGTGCGCGCACGCCAGGCCTTCGGCGACCTGCACCGCGCAGGTCGTGGCTTCGGTCAACGACATCGGCCCCTGCGCCAGCCTGGCCGCGAGGGTGATGCCGTCGAGCTTCTCCATGACCAGGAACATGGCCCCGTCCTGCTGGCCCACGTCGAACACGGTACAGATATGCGGATGAGTGAGTGACGCGATGGTCGCCGCCTCGCGTTCGAAGCGTGCCCGACGTCCGACGTCTTCGCTGAACGCCCGCGGCAGCACCTTGATGGCCACCGTGCGGTCGAGGCGCGTATCGCGCGCGGCATACACCTCGCCCATCCGCCTTCGCCGAGCTTCGCAAGAACGCGGTAAGGCCCGAGAGTCGTGCCGATCATCCCGCAGCCTCCACTCGGCTACGGCGTGACCTCGCCGAAGCTCGACCCGTTGGTCCGCATCGAGCGGGGGCGGGGCCGCCGGCGCCCAGTGGGCGCACGACCTCGTAGGGGCCGAGACGTGTTCCGGACGGAAGCGCCATGGGGCGGAGCGATTATACGTTCCGCGCCGTCGCCCCCGATGTTCCGGCGGACCTCGTCTCAGCTATGCTCGGCACATGAGCGACCCCGCCCTCGATGTCCGCGTCGTGAAGGGCGCGTGCCCGCACGACTGCCCCGACACCTGTGCCCTCGAGACGACAGTGCAGAACGGCGTGGCCATCAAGGTGGCCGGCTCGAAATCCCATCCCTTCACCGACGGCGCGCTGTGCACCAAGGTGTCGCGCTATCTCGACCGCACCTACGCCCCCGATCGGGTCGTGTATCCCCATCGCCGCGTCGGCGGCAAGGGTCCCGGCCAGGGCACGTGGCAGCGCATCACCTGGGACGAGGCGCTCGGCACGATCGCGGAAAAGTTCCGGGCGATCATCGACTCTCCCGACGGGCCCGAGGCGATCTGCCCGTACAGCTACGCCGGCACCATGGGCCTGCTCAACTTCGCCGGCATGGACCGGCGGTTCTTCTACCACCTCGGCGCATCGCTCCTGGACCGCACGTTGTGTTCGTCGGCCGGCAAGGTGGGGATCAAGATCTCGCTGGGCGGCGGCGTGGGCATGGACCCCGAGCGTGTAGACGAAGCGCGCCTCATCCTGATCTGGGGATCGAATCCGATCACGTCGAACCTGCACTACTGGTCGCGCGTGCAGGAGGCCAAGCGGCGCGGCGCACGCGTGGTCGTGATCGATCCCTACCGCAGCCTCACGGCCGAGAAGGGCACCGACCACATCCCCGTGCGTCCCGGCACCGACGCGGCGCTGGCGCTGGCGATGATGCACGTGATCATCAACGAGGTCTTGCACGACGCCGACTACGTGGCGCGCTACACCGTGGGCTTCGATGCCCTGCGCGAACGCGTGCAGGAATATCCGCCCGAGCGGGCGGCCGAGATTTGCGGCATCCCGGCCGATACGATCGTGCAGCTCGCGCGCGACTATGCCACGACCAAGCCGGTCGCCATCCGCGTGAACTACGGCCTGCAGCGGCATCGTGGCGGCGGCGCGGCCGTGCGCGCCATCACGTGCCTGCCGGCGCTCGCGGGCGCGTGGCGTGATCCCGCGGGCGGGGTGCTGCTCAGCACCAGCGACTTCTACGGTATGAATCACGCGGAGCTCGAGCGTCCGGATCTGCTGGCGGGCCGCACGCCGCGCACCATCAACACCAGCTCGATTGGCGACGCGCTGCTCGAAGCGCAGCCGCCAATCAAGGCGCTCTACGTCTTCAACTCGAACCCGGTCACGATCGCGCCGGATTCAGAGAAGGTCGTGCGCGGCTTCGCGCGCACCGACCTCTTCACCGTCGTGCACGACGTGTTCTTCACCGACACGGCTGACTACGCCGACATCTTCCTGCCAGCCACGACGCAGCTCGAGTGCCTCGACATCCACAAGTCGTACGGGCATCTCTACGTGCTGCTCAATCAGCCGGCGATTGCCCCGGTGGGCGAGGCGTTGCCCAACACCGAAGTGTTCCGCCGCCTGGCCGGCAAGATGGGCTTCACCGAGCCGGCGCTGTTCGAGTCGGACGAGGTGATGGTGGCGCAGGCGCTGCAATCCACTAACCCGCGGATGGCGGGCATCACGCTCGAGCACCTGAAAGAACACGGCTGGCAGCGGCTCAACGTGCCGGCC
>JANORI010000153.1:0-6237 GCA_031415235.1 Acidobacteriota bacterium
GGGAACGGGCTTCAGCGCGGACAGTCACGCGGCCCGCGCGGGCTCCGGACGGTCCATCAAGGTCACGGACGCCGGAGCACATCGATGGCCCATGCGAGGTTCAATGGCGTACCGTCCCACACGGGAAGTCGACCGGCGGGAGGAAGAGGCAGAAGGGGTGTCCGGGCCACATCTGGCACCTCTTGGACGACGCCGCCATTCGGCCGGCAGAAGGTCACGGTGCCGTCCTCGTGCCGTACTACTGAGAATCCCCCTTCGTGGAGGGCGCGATGGTGGCGTCGACAGACGAGCAGCAGGTTCTCGAGGCTCGTGGCGCCCCCGTCGGCCCAGTGGTTCACATGATGGGCGTCGCACCGCCGCGCCGTGCAGCCCGGGAAGCGACAGCCGCGGTCGCGCGCAATGAGCGCACGGCGGATTGACGACGGCACCGTGCGGGTCTTCCGCCCCACGTCGAGCACCGCCCCTGTCGCGTCGTGACGCATCTCGATGACTGACGCATCGCAGGCGAGCCGCCGTGACGTTTCCGCGGAAACGTACGTCGCACCGGAGTCTGTTTCGAGCACGCCGTCGAACGGCGTGCTCGTCGCCGTCGGCGCGGCATGCGTCGCGCGGGGTTCGTCGGCATCGACGTGGAGGACGACCTGGTAGCGGTCACCCGATGATCCGCGGTCGAGGTCCGCTGTCAGGGCGGCTTCCGCCAGCAATCCAAGGGCATCCGCCCGGCGCTGCCCGGCTGTGACCTGCTCGCACAGCGCAGGGCCGGCTGGTGCGCCAGAGGTCGCTCGAAACAGATGGTCGGCGGCCGCCTCGAGCGCACGTTGAACGACCGCGCCGATCTCGGGCGTGAGCCGACCGCGGATGACGACCATGCCATCGTCGTCGACCCACGTGGACAGGTGTCGCCCCAGGTGCTGTGCGGTGGCTTGTGTTGCAGCTTGGGCCCGGTCCACTCGCCGCCAGGCGCGCACGAACCGCTCGACCTGCGAGGCGGTGCCGGCCAACGCCAGATCCACAAGCCTTCGTTCATTGCCCGGCGTGGCCACCCGCGTCACGGCGCGAACCTTCGCATAGGAGATGGCGCCCTGTTGCATCGCGGCGCTGGTCAGTGGCAACGTGGCGAGCGCCTTGGCCACACGGACCTTCTCGCGGCAGGCGCCGAGGTCGATGCTCGTGCGCCAGGCCGGGGCCCCCGACGCGCGTGGTGTGCGCGTTGGGGTGGAGTGTAACCAGTACGCGCACGACAGGAAGCCGTTGTTCCAACAGGACCGCGCGTCGAACTCCCTGAGCATGACGAGGAGTTCGTAGGTGGCGGCGTGCAGGCGGGCAGCCAGTTCCGCGATGGCCTCGCCGAGCTCGTGGGTGGCATCGCTGCCATGAACCGACGTCGACGTGAGCGCGTGATCCCGAGCCGTGTCGAGCATGGACGTGGATGTCATGCTCGATAGTAAACGCCTGATTTTCGGCCGCTCAGGATGACGCCAGCGCGGCGATCGATGCTCGAAATACCATCTCCTCAGCGATACGCCGCGTTCGCATCGCTGGCGAGAACTCTGCGCCTCGGTGCCCCATGCCTGACGCAATCGCCAACGACAGGAGCGCCCTCGCAGAACGTGTCAAGTGCAAAATGCATTGCGGCCGTAGAACGATTTGGCCTGCGCCGCGCCTGACTGTCGCTGCGCTGAATGTTCAACACTCCGCCGATCCGCAGCCGTGCTTCTCACCTTCGCGGGCCCCTGCGGCCGAGCGTCTGGCGCCCGCCGCTACACCGCCACGCGCCCGCGGAGCGCGTGCGCCCGCCCGGTGCACGTGATGCGGCCCGCGGCGTCGGGCTGCAGGCGCGCCCACAGCCCTTCGCGCAGAAGCGCAGCATCGTCGGGCTGCAGCGCAGCGAGTTGGGTGCCGACGCTCGCACTGCCGGTGACGGTCGCCCAGTAGTCGTCGCGATCGGCGAACGTCCGCGTCACCGTGATGGCCGTCGTCTCTACGTGCGTGAGTCCGGCGTCCGTCCATAACTGGTGCATCACGTCGAGTCGCGACGCGTCGGGGCTGGGCGGTGCCAATACGGCCATCCCGAGCGCACGCATCTCCGCGAACAGGGGCTCGTAGGGGGAACCGCCCCCGGGCATGTCCCAGGCGTAGGCCGACACGCTGCCGCCCGGGCGCACGACGCGCGTCATCTCCGCGACGCCGCGGACCGGGTCGGGCACGAAGTAGATCACCAGCGGCATGACCGCCGCATCGAACGCGCTGTCCGGGTACGGCAACGCCATCGCGTCGCCCTGCCGCAACTCGGCAGCGCGAAGAGCCGGACGGGTCCGCGCGTAGGCGATCTGCGCCGCCGACGGATCGATTCCGGCGATGGCGCGCGGCGCCAGGCGCCGGGTCACCAGTTCGGTGAAGGCGCCATTGCCGCAGCCGACGTCGAGCCACGACCATCCGGACTCAGCGGCCAGCCAGTCGAGAAACCGCTCGCCCGCCGACTGACTCCAGACCCCCATGTAGCGCTCATAGGCGGCGCCGTCGTCGAAGCGAATCCCGGTGCTCGTCTCAGTGCCCATGTCACTTCCCCTTCGCTGGCGTGAGCACGGCTGGCGGCCATGGATCCGAGAACCGCGGGTCGCTCGTGAACGCCAGGTCCGTGAGGCTCTCGAGAAACGCCACGAGATCGCGGCGTTCCTCGTCGGTCACGGTGAAGCCCTTCACGAACTCGCTCTTGTGCACGTTGCGGGCGCCCACGCCTCGGTGCGGACCACCGGTGACGGTGCGGCCACCGGCCTCGTAGTGCCGGATCACGTCGGTGAGCGTCGCGATGCTGCCGTCGTGCATGTAGGGCGCGGTCAGCGCGATGTTGCGCAGCGACGGCGCCTTGAAGCGGCCCATGTCGTCGGGGGCCCGCGTGACCTCGTGCACGCCGGTGTTCGGCACGGGATACGACCCGCGCGCGTCGAGGTTGTAGAGGCCGGTGTTGTGGAACTCGATGGCGACGACGCCCTTGCCCACGTAGTCGGCGGTCTCCGTGAAGTTGAAGCCGCCGTGACAGTGGAAGCACTGGGTGCGTTCCGAGAAGAAGATCTCCTCGCCGCGCATCGCCGCAGGCGAGAGCGCCCGGGGATCGGCGCTCGTGCGGTAGAGGTCGTAGGGCGATCGGCCCGAGAGCAACGTGCGTTCGAACGACGCGATCGCGCGCGTGACGTTGGCCAGTGAGATGGGCGCCGCATCGCCAGGAAACGCCGCCGCGAACATCGCCGGGTAGAGGGGCTCGGCCCGCAGCCGCGCGAGCAGGTCCTGCTCCTTGCCCGAGAGGCCCAGTTCCGCCGGGGCCACGCCGCCCTTGCCCAGCGGGCCGTGACAGCCTACGCAGCGCGCCGCGGAGGTGGTCTGACCGGCCGCCAGATCCGTATCGGTGAGGTCGAGCGGGCTCGCCAGCACGCGCGCCTGCGGCGGCGCGTGATGGCGGTGCTCTTGCCGCCCGTCCACGCGGGCCGCAAGCGCCGAAGCCCAGAGCACCGCCGCGCAGCCGAGCGCCGCAGTCGCCCGCATCACGCGCCTAGCGTGGGGCGCTCGTGGGAGCTCCAGCCGCGACCAGTGGTCGCACGTGGATCACGCTGGCACCCGGCGAGCCCGACGTCCACGCCGCTACCACGCCGCTGCCGGTCGACGCCATCACCGGGTAGCGCGTGGGCCTGCCCGGCGCGGCCAGGCGCGTGGGCGAGCCACAGCACGTGCGCCACGCCCCGATCGTCGAGCGTCAAGGAATGCCACCCGCGGTCGCCCGCGGCACCCGTGGACTGCAGTGACGCGGGCGCACCGAAGGTGCTACCGCCGTCCACGCTGCGCGCCAGCTTGATCTCCATGACGTTCAGCTGACGACCTCGATCTCAGGGTCGAACACCTCTTTGCCGTCGAGCAGGATGCTGTACTTGTAGAGCCCAGGCTTCGCTCGGCCCACGATCGCGCGCTCGAAACGCTCGAACGGCTTGGGGTCGCGCTTCAGAGGGTTGCCCTCTTTCCACGTGATGGACGCCAGCCCTGCGGCCCCCCTACACGCGTTCACGACGGTCCAGTCCACGATGTCTCCTTGCCTGACGGTGAGCCGCTCGGGTGCGGAGCTGACCCGCACGCCCTTGGTGCCAGCCGGAAACACGAAGATCGTGGCGTATCTCACCCTGCGTCGCGTCGTTGCCATGTCCACACTCCTTGACTGCGTTGCTACGCGCCCACGATATCTCACCTGGGCCGCTTGCCGTGGGCGAGGCGTCACCGCGCCGACGCCACGAGCGCCTTGAAGCGCGGCATCTCGCGGAGCCCGGTGAACTCGTCGGCCTTCGCGGCGTCGGCCCGACTATATCCAAGCGACACTGCGCGGCCGAGCGCCTGGAGTGCCTCGTCCGGCCGGCCGGCCAGCGCGTGCACGAGCGCGGCGCGGTGCCACACTTGCGGGTCGGCGGGCGCGCGCCGTGCCGCCTCGTCCAACCACCGCCGCGCCCGCTCGTCGTCGCCGGCCTTCTCCAGGTATACCGCCAAGGACGCCAGGTTCTGCACGTCGGTCGGGTTGACCACGCGAGCCGCTTCAGCGAGATCGGCGGCCTTGCGAAACGCCGCCTTGGCCTCGACCACGCGCCCGAGGCGCAGGAGTGAGTCGCCCAGGTTGCGATGCGTGGCGGCCGAGTTCTGGCGCTGCTCGAGCGCCCGCATGAAGGCGTCGACCGCCTGGGCGTAGTCGCCGCGCTCGTGAAGGAGCCCTCCCATGTTCGACAGGGCCTGGGCCAAGGGCGTGATCGCGATGGCTTGTTCGTACAACGCGAGCGCGTCGTCGCTCTGTCCGCGCACTTGGTGCACCGCGCCGAGCATGTGAAACCCGAAGGCGTTGTCGGGCTGCAGTGCGACCAACTGGCGGTAAACCCTCTCGGCCTCGTCGTAGCGCGCCGCTTGGAACAACGCGAGGCCCATATCGCCGAGGACCTGCCAGTTGTTGGGCCGAGCGGCGATGGCCTTGCGCCACTCTGCCACGGCTTCATCGAGGCGTCCAGACGCGGCGAGGGCGCGTCCCAATTGACGCCGGGCTTCGTCATTGCTCGGCTGAAGCGCCAGCGCCCGCTGGATCTCTCCGATTGCCTCGGCATTCCGGCCGCTGTCGACCAGCGTCCGCGCCAGCGCCAGTCGTACCGACGGTTGATCCGGCGCGACCAACAGCGCATTGCGTCCGGATTGCAGGGCCAGGTCCGCCCACTTCCCCTCGTTGGTAGCGCGATACAACTCCCAATAGGCTTCCGCCAACGCCCCCAGGGCATCCGGGAATCGGGCGTCCTGGCGAAGCGCCTCATTGAAGGCCACGACGGCGCGCTGCAGATTGCCCGGCGTGTCGCGGCGCTCGAGCATGGCCCGGCCCCGCCAGTAGGCGTCCAGGGCCGCGGCATTCGACGTGGGCGGGGTGCCGAGGCGCGCGCGGTCGGCCGGTGACATCTGCACGCTCAGGGCGCCGCCCAGGGCCGCGGCCAGCCGCGCCTGCATCTCGAAGACGCGATCGACCGCCCCTTCGACGGCATCCGACCACGCCACCGAACCGTCCTGACGAATGAGATTCAAGCCGATACGGATTTGGGAGCCGGAGCCTTGCACGGTGCCGTCGACCACGAAGGTTGCGCCCAGGTCCCGCGCGACGTCGCCGGGCTTCGAGCGCCGCGTCCGCGCCTCGTCCACGGTGGAGCGCGACAACACGGTCACGGTGGGGAGCGACGCCAGACTCGTCACCAGGCTATCGGCGACACCGGCGGCCAGATAGTCGTTGGCGTTGGAACCCGTCGCGTTGGTGAGGGGCAGCACCGCGATCACCGGATTCTGCACGTCGAGAGTCACGGGCCGATTGAACGCCCATACGGCTCCTGCCATCACGGCCGCGACCAGCCCCGCCACCACGGCCCAGCGCCACCGCGGGGTGGCGGCGTGTGTCGCCGGCGGTGCCAGCATCGAGCGCAGCGCGTCGGCCACCACGCGCGCGTGCGGCGGACGCAGCGCGGGTTCCGCGGCGAGCAGCCGCGCCACGAGCTTGTCGAGCGCGGGCGAGACGTGGGGCACGAGCGACGACATGCGCCGGGCAATCCGCTCGATGGACGCGCGGGCGATCGCAAACGGCTCGCGATCGGGAAACGGACGCTTGCCCGTGATCATCTCGAAGACGACGACGCCAAGGGCGTAGAGGTCGGAGCGTTGGTCGGCCGGCTTCCCCACCCACTGCTC
>JANORI010000154.1:0-5517 GCA_031415235.1 Acidobacteriota bacterium
CTGCATGTCCATGAACAGGTAGCTGCCGACCTGCACGTCGGTGAAGCCTGGCACCAGGTGCTGGATGTTGTAGGTGCCGGTGCCGCCGCCGCTGAAGATCTCGGTACTGAGCCCGGCCCGCTTCATGGCCTCGAACGTCGCCGCGTTGCCCTCGATGTTCTCGAGCGCACGCCGCTTGCGCTCGGCAAAGCCGGTGATGTGCTGGGCGCCACCGTCGTACGACAGCACGCCGCGCAGCGTCAGGTTCGGCAGGCGGTCGACCAGCGTCGCCAGCGCCAGCGCCTCGTGACCGGCAGGAATGCCGCTGCGCGTGCCCACGGCGATGTCGATTACCACATCGGCGACGATGCCGGCCTCTTTCGCCGCGGCGTTCAGGTCGTGCGCGTTGGGCTCGTAGTCCACCGCCTGAATGAACTGCGGCGTCCGCTTCCGCAGTTGCATGGCTCGACGGATCTTGCCAGCGGCGAGGTTGCCGGTGGTCATGCAGATGCGGTCGAGGCCCTGCGCGGCGAGCGCCTCGGCTTCGCTCAGTTTCGCCGTGCAGATGCCCAGCGCCCCGGCGGCCATCTGCAGCTTGGCGATGGCGGCACACTTGTGGGTCTTGGCGTGCGGGCGGCTGCCGAGCTGGTTGGCGGCCAGCGCGCGCTGCATCCTACTGATGTTCTGTTCCAGCGTGTCGAGATCGACGCAGAGCGCCGGCGTGTCGAGATCCCATTTGGAGATGCCTTGGGCCATGGGCGTGACCGGCGCAAGGATCTCGGTGGCGGTGTAGCCCTTCACGGGCCTCGGAATCCACACGTGAGCGGCGGTTGCCGCCGTGGCCGCGAGAAACGTTCGACGAGACGCCGATGTCTGTGTGCTCATGCTGGCTCCTGTCGCTTGCCCCAAGAGAATACCGCGGCGGGGGTTCCCGTGGGCCCCAGCATTCGTGTGACACTCTGCGCCGCGTTCCACCTCGCGGTGATGAGGGCCGCTAGAACCGCAAGCCCACCGACAGGTTGAAGTCGGGCGGCGACTGGTAGCTGGTGGGGCTCGACGCCTTGCCGAACTCCGACATCGACCGTTAGGTCGGTTGGTCACCAGCGTGGATGCAAATGGCCCGATGAGGCCTGTCGACTCACGAACTGACGCGGCGAGCGCATCCGGGCTGCTAGCTGCTAGGCCTCGAGCGCCGCGAGCACGCGCGCGGTCGTGAACGGCACGCGGCGCATCCGCACGCCGGTCGCATCGAAGACCGCGTTGGCGATGGCCGCCAGCATCGGCTTGCACACCGTCTCGCCGGCGCCGTAGTGCGGCAGGTCGGGACGGTTGGGATTCGGATCGCCATTCACGTGCACGATGTCGATCGTCTCGGGCACGTCGGCGTGCGTGAGCGTGGGCGAACTCACCCAGTCCACACTCAGCGTCTTCGCGTCGTCGAAGCGCGCTTCCTCGCAGAGGGCCCGGCTCACCGAGTGCAGCAGACCGCCTTCGAGCGTGCGCGTCAGCGCCTCGGGGTTGATGATGAGGCCGCAGTCGTGCGCGCAGACGATGCGCTTCACCCAGACGCGGCCGGTGCGGCGGTTGACCTCCACGTCCACCATCTCGACCGCCACCGTCTCGCTGCGATACGAATAGGCCACGCCGCGGCCGGTCACGACCTCGGCCGTCGGCAGCCGACCGCGCAAGGGCCGGGGCGCCCAGCCGAACTTCGACGCCGCCGCCTCGAGACAGGCGATCGACCGCACGCGCTTGTGGCCGGCATCGTCGCCTGTGCCACGTTCGAGCAGTGCCAGGCGGAAGGCTACCGGATCCGACTTGGCCACCGCCGCGAGTTCGTCGATGAAGCTCTCGGCCGCAAACGTCACCTGCGGACCGTCGGGGTCGCGCAGGTTGCCCGTGCGCAGCGGGGTCTCCCAGGCCAGGGGCAGCGGCACGACGCTGCCGGCCATGCGCCGATTCGGAATCGCGTACTTGTCGGACGGGAACGACGCCCGTCCACGCGCGGGCTCGGCCTTGCGCTGTCCCATCAGTTGCGCGATGAGCACGGTCTCGGGTTCGTTGTAGCCGATGTGGTTGTAGTCGGCGGCCCGGGCGTCGTAGTCGAGCGCCGTCACCTGGCCCTGCGCGTCGAGGGCTCCGCGCATGGTCACGGCATAGGCCGGCCCCTTCGTGTCCCACGCCGTCTCTTCCTGCCGCGACCACTGCACGCGCACGGGCCGCTGCAGTTCGGTCGCGAGGAACGCCGCTTCGAAGCCCGCATCCTCCGCGGCGGTGCGACCGTAGGCCTGCGGGCCCTGCATCCAGACCACCCGCACCTTCTCACGCGGGATCTTCAGGAACTGCGCCACGCCGTTCCGGAGCCCGTACGACTTCATGTCGTTCGAGTAGATCGTGAGCTGCCCGTGTGACGGATCGGCCAGCGCGTGGGCGGGCCCGAAGGCGGTGTGGCCCTGGAACGGCACGTCGTACTGCGCCTCGACGACCGTGGCGGCGCTGCCAAAGGCCGCGTCGGGATTGCCCGTGACCGACGGCGGACTCGACGACGATGGCGTGGTCGCCCGCAGGTACGTGAAGAGGTCCTCGGACGGCGGGAAGGGCCTGGTCGCCGGCGGCGTCCACTCGACCTTCAGCTCGCGCGCGGCGCGAATCGCCTGCTCCTCGCGTTCGCACACGACCGCGACGTAGTTGCCTTTGCTCACGACCTTCACGACGCCGGGGATCCCCTTCAGCGACGACTCGTCGATCGCCTCGAGCGTCGCGCCCACCACCGGCGGCCGCACGTTGCGCGCGTGCAGCATGCCGGGCACCTTCATGTCCACGGCCCAGCGCTGCGTGCCGTTCACCTTGGCCGGGATGTCGTCGCGGCGCGGCGACGTCCCGACGTTCTTCATGTCCTGCACCGCCTTGAGCGGCGCCGTGCCGGTGGTGGTGTCGGTGTTCCTGCCGGTGAGCGTGACGTTGAACTTCTTCCCGCCGATGAGCTCGCCGTAGGTGATGCCGCGATCGGCCGAGTCGCCGGTCCTGGTGCTGACGACCCCGTCGCTGACAGCGAGCGCGGTGACCGGCACGCCGAAGTGGGCCGAGGCCATCTCGAGCAGCACGCGGCGCGCTTCGGCCGCCACTCGCCGCATCGGGTAGCCGTCGGTCTGAAGCGCGTCCGAGCCGCCCGAGCCGCCCTGATCGACCGTGACGTCGGTGCTGCCCATCACGCACGTCGTCTTGGCGAAGTCGATGTCGAGTTCGTCCGACATGATCTGACGAAACGCCGTGCCGGTGCCCTGGCCGAGATCGGTCTTGCCGACGAAGAACGTCGCCGTGTTGTCGGGCCGGATCACGATCCACGAATCGAGCTGCCGGAAGTCGGGGTCCGGATAGGGGCCGGCCGGGGCCGGCCGCTGCAGGAACGCCTCGACCGTGTCCACGGGGATCGCGGCGACGGAGGCGACGAGGAGACCCGAGGTCTGCAGGAACTGGCGGCGCGTCGGTGGGGTCGGCATCACGCCATCCTCTTGGCCGCAAGCTTCACGGCGGCATTGATGCGGTAGTAGGTCATGCAGCGGCAGAGCGTGCGCCGCATCCCTTCGCGAATCTGGGCGTCGGTGGGCGTCGGTGTCTTGTCGAGCAACGCCACGGCGGTGAGCATCTGGCCGTTCTGGCAGAAACCGCAGGCCGGCACCTGTTCGTCGAGCCAGGCCTGTTGGACCGGATGCAGCACGCCGTCCTTCGAGAGGCCTTCGAGGGTCGTGATCTCGACGTTTGCGGCCTGCGACACCGGCCGCACGCACGAGCGCACGGCCTCGCCGCCGATGAGCACGGTGCAGGCGCCGCACTGGCCGAGGCCGCAGCCGTAGCGCGGCCCGGCAAGATCGAGGTCGTTGCGGAGCACGTAGAGGAGCGGCGTCGCCGGTTCGACCTCCACCGTATGCCTCTTGCCATTGACGAGCAGGGTGATCGCGGCCATTCCGGGATGATACGGCCGTTTGGTGTGGGATGCGATCCCGACGCCGTGGCGCCGACCGCACCCGCACGGGCTGGAGGCTGGGGACACGCACGACCACGTCCTCGACATCGTGAGCCGCCTTAAGACACTCAACTTCGCACCAGGGGCGCAGTATTCCGTTTCTCGATGGCAACAAGCGAGCAGCGCTCGGCACCTGCATCGTGTTCCTGCGACTGGATGGCAGGGACACGGCCGCCGACAGCAGCGAGTGGGAGACACTGGCCATCGACGTCGCCGATGGGAGTATCGACCGGCACAAGACGACGACGCGCGTCAGGCGCCTCGGGGGCAGGCGGGAATGAAGAAGCACGCCGTGCACTCGGTGCGCGCCGAGGCCAGCGTTGGCCCACACCAATCGACGTGAAGGCCGTAACGAACGTGGGGCGAATGCATCGGATCACCGTGGGCGCGTGGCGCGACAATCGTACGTCGCCGATGCAGGTCGTGTCCGGTCCGATGGGACGAGAGCGCGTGCACTTCGAAGCACCCGCGGCGGCGCGCCTGGACGAAGAGACACGAGGCTTCGTCGAGTGGTTCAACGGCGACGCCCCGGTCGACGCCGTGCTCAGGGCTGCGCTGGCACATCTCTGGTTCGTGACGATTCATCCGTTCGACGACGGGAACGGGCGCATTGGGCGGGCGCTCGCCGACATGTGCCTGGCACGATCCGAGGGGAGTTCTCAGCGGTTCTTCAGCATGTCGGCGCAGATTCGTCACGAACGAGGCGACTACTACCGCATTCTCGAACAAACGCAGTCGGCGACGATGGACGTGACGCCGTGGATCGAATGGTTTCTCGCCTGTCTGACGCGAGCGATCGCCGCGGCGCAGGTGACGCTGGCCGGCGTGATCGCGAAGGCGCGGTTCTGGGAGACACTGCGCGACGTGCCACTCAACGAGCGCCAGCGGTTGATGATCAATCGATTGCTCGATGGCTTCGAGGGCAACCTGACGACGTCGAAGTGGGCGACGCTGACCAAGACGTCCCAGGATTCTGCGCTACGCGATATTCAGCAGCTCCTGGAGCGCGGGGTGCTGGTGCGGAACTCGGCTGGTGGGCGCAGCACGAGCTATTCGCTGGCCACGCTCTGACCTTCGACACCTTAGCTCGGGCTTAGCTCGGGCTTCCTGACGAAATCTTCCATTTGCGGCGCGAGCTCCTTGGACGCTTCCAGCGTAGCGTCAATCGCGGAGGCCCCGCCAAACGCTCACCGCCAAAGCCCAGGCAGGCCTCGACTCATTGAAACGTCAACCCCTCAGACGGCGGGCGTCCAGGTCACTTCTTCGGATCGACCAAGGCCTGGTACACCAACCGGCGCGAGAGCGGGCGCACCTGCGGCGACCCGCCGGTCGGCGCGCTGCCGTTCAGGTTCTGCAACATGCCGACGACGATCAGGTCGTTGGTCGGATCGATCCAGAACCACGTGCCAAACGCGCCACCCCAGTAGAACGTGTTCTTGCCATCCGGCGTCTGCGCCTTGGCGGGATCCATCACGATCGCGAAGTCCAGCCCGAAGCCGATCCCCTCCTGCGCG
>JANORI010000155.1:0-5296 GCA_031415235.1 Acidobacteriota bacterium
GGCCTCGAGTTCGTAGTCGGCAAAGAGCACCTGGTTGTAGAACGTGCCGACGATGCCGTCGATGGCATGCTGCAACAGCATGGTGCGCTCTTCGGTGGTGGTGGCCCGTTCGAGCATGAACTCGAGCAGCAGCTCCTCGTTGAGCGTGGACGGCACCTCGGCCACGAAGATGGTGTAACCGGCATACACGAAGGGCTGCGCGGCGTGCGCCAGCAGCGTATGCATCGAGTGGCCCATCTCGTGGGCCAGCGTGAACACCGCGTCGAGCGTGTCGTTGTAGTTGAGCAGCATGTAGGGGTGCGCGCCGTAGACCGGCGCTGAGTACGCGCCACTGCGCTTCCCCTTGTTCTCGTAGACGTCGATCCAGCGGCGCTCGAAGGCCTCGCGCACGTGCCCCTGGTAGTCCGCGCCGAGACGCGCGGTGGAGGCCACAATCCACTCGCGCACGTCGTCGTAGCGGTAGTGCACGTCGTGCTCCACGAGCGGCACGTAGGCGTCAGCCGGGGTATAACTGTCGAGCCCGAGCACGCGGCGGCGCAGCCGATGGTATTTGCGGAACGGCTCCACGCCGGCACGGGTCTCGGCAATCAGCGTCGTCACCACATCCGGCGGGATGGCGTTACCGAACAGCGCCGCGTCGAGCGTGGTGGCATAGCCGCGCGCCCGCGCCTGGAACCAGTCGCGGTGCAGCACGCCGTTGTAGAGGGAAGCATAGGTGTTGCGGTTGGCGCCGAACACGTCGTAGTGCGCGTCGTAGACGGCGCGCCGATCGGCGGCCACGCGGCTCGTGGCCAGCACGCGCCGGTACTGGCCGTAGCTCACTTCCACGGTCGCGCCCGTGCTGAGGGTCACGGCCGGGAACCTGGCATCGGCGATCGAGAGCGCCTCGTAGGCGTCCTTGGGCGCGCCGGTGAGCCGTGCGGACAGCGAGAGCAGACGCTCGCCCTCGAGGTCGAGCACGTGGGCCTGCTTGCGGAACAGATCGTCCACGGCGAAGCGGTAGACAGCCAAGGCCGGATCGGCGTCGAGCCACGCGCGGATCACGGTGAGCGGCACGGCCAGCAGTTCGGGGTTGAACCACGAGGTGGCGTGTTCGAGACGCGCGAACAGGAGCTGCACGCGCTGCCGCCGCGCGGCCGAGGCGTTGTCGCGCTGGTCCTGGTCGTAGGCGAGCGAGGGATAGAACCACACCCGGTAGCTGAGCTGCCCGATCGCGTCGTGGGCCTGGAACGCGGCTCGCAGCGGCGCGCCGCCCCCACCCAAGGTGCCTGAGAACGCCGTGAACGCGCCGATGCGCTGCTCCAGGTCGGTCATGGCCGAGTCCCACGCTTCCCACGACGGGAAGATGGCTGACAGGTCCCAGGTATGCGCGGGATCGACGTCGGCGCGTTCGGGGGTGAGCTGGGCAGGCGACGACGAGGTCATGATGTGCTGATGTTACCTGGCGCCCGGGGGGCGTCCAGCGTGGCGAGCACCGCCGAGAGCGCGGCCAGAGTCGGCAGCGCGCCGACGGCGAGCCGCGGCAGTGCCAGGCGCTCGGCCAGCGCGGCGGGCAGCGGCACGTCGCGGCCCAGGGCCGGCTCCACCACCTCGCGGAATTTCGCGGGATGGGCGGTGGCCAACACGACGACGGACGTGCCGCTGGACGCATGCGCCACAGCGCGGGCGCCAAGGTAGCCCACCGCGGAATGTGGATCGGCGACGTAGCCGTGCTCGTCGTAGAGCGCGCGGATCGCCGTGCGGATGTCGTCATCGTTCACTGTCACACCGGTCATGGTGGCGCGCATCGCGTGCTCGTCGTGATCGAAGAAGTTCAGCAGGCGTTCGAAGTTGCTGGGCGCGCCCACGTCCATGGCGCTCGCCAGCGTGGGCATGGACGCCCGTGGCTCGTAGCCGCCCGACGTGAGGTAGCGTGGTAGCGGGTCGTTCGCCGTCGTCGTCGCCACGACGAATCGGCCAATCGGCACGCCTCTGCGCTGCGCCATCACGCCGGCGCAGAGGTTGCCCAGGTTGCCGCTGGGCACGACCACTGTCAGCGGCGGCGAGCCGGCTGGCAGCTGCAGGGCCACCCAGGCGTAGTAGGCCATCTGCGGCAGCAGGCGGCCGATGTTGATCGAGTTGGCAGAGGTGAGGCGCAGCGCGCCGGCGATGGCGGCGTCGGCAAACGCCTCCTTCACCAGCCGCTGGCAGTCGTCGAACGCACCCTCCACCGCCACTGCTGTGACGTTGCCACCGAGCGTGGCACACTGCGCCTCCTGCACGTCACTCACCCGTCCCCGCGGATACAACACCACCACACGCGTGCCCGCGACGCCGTGGAACGCATGCGCGACGGCGCCACCGGTATCCCCCGACGTGGCGACCAGCACGGTCAGCGGGCGACGGTCAGCACTGCCCGACACGGCGGCGAGCCAGCGCGCCATCGTGCGGGCGCCCACGTCCTTGAACGCCAGCGTAGGGCCGTGGAACAGCTCGAGCATCGACACGCCTGGGCTGATCGGCACGAGCGGTATGTCGAAGTCCAGCGCCGAGGCCATGAGGTCGCCGAGCGCATTCTCAGTGAAGGTGTCGGCCACGAGCGGCGCGAGCAAGGCGGTCGCCACCTCGGGCACCGAACGGCCGCGCAATGCTTCGAACTCGGCGGAGGTCATGCGCGGGATGTCGACAGGCACGTACAAGCCGCCGTCGGGAGCCAACCCGCGCAAGACGGCCTCGGCAAGCGTGACTGCCGTGCCGTGGGGCTGCCGGGTGCTGATGAACGGCATCAGCCTGGTCCCCCACCCGCGAGCACCCGCGCGCCGGTCGTGCCCACCGCCGACACCCACAGGTCCGCCGCCACTCCATTCCCGGACACTGCGTAGGCCGCCGCCATGGCCGCGCCCACCGCCCGTGCCTCGTCGAGCGAGCGCGCCAGCGCAAACACCGAGGGGCCTGACCCCGACAGGCTGCAGCCGAGCGCGCCGGCCCCGATGGCCGCCGCCTTGACCTGCGCGAAGCCGGGCACGAGCACGGCCCGTTTGGGCTCGGCCACGTGGTCTACGAGCGATCGCGACAGCAGGTCCAGGTCGCCGGTGTGCAGCGCCGACACGAGCGCGCCGAGATTGGCCCACTGGCGCACGGCCGTCTGTAACGGCAGGGTGTCGCCGAGCAGCGCGCGCGAGGCGCCGGTCTGCACCTCGAGCTGCGGATGCAGCACGGCACACGACAATCCAGCCGGCACCGGCAGGCGCACGATATCCGGCGGATCGGCGCTGCGCGCCAGCACGAAGCCACCGTAGAGCGCCGGCGCGACGTTGTCGGGATGCGCCGCGCCGCAGCCCGCGCGCTCCCCCGCCATGGCCGCGCGGAACACCAGATCGAGCGAGGCCGGTCGGCCCAGCAACTCGTTGACCGCCACGACCGCCGCCACCGCGCTGGCGCCGCTGCTGCCGACGCCGCTCGCAAGCGGCAATCCCTTGTGAATCGTGAGGGCGATGCCGCGCGAGGTGCCGAGCAGCGCCAGCAACGCCTGCACCGCCGCGCCGGCGGTGTTCTTGGCGGCGTCGCGCGTCAGCCGGCCACCGTCGCCAAGAATATCGACGATCGCCACGCCCGGCTCGTCGCGCAACTCAGCGCCGACGACGTCGCCGGGCTCGTCGAGCGCAAAGCCCAGCACGTCGAAGCCGGCAGCCACATTCGACACCGTGGCGGGCGCAAAGGCTGAGATCATGCGTGATCCGCCGCGTTCGAGGCGATCGGCACCGGCAGCCCATCGGCACCCACAGCGACCAGCACGACCTCGGCTTCGGTGACCTTCACCCGCTCGCCAGCGCCGGCGCCCCACCGTTCGGCCTCCACGGTGACGCCCACGGTGACTGACGTGCGGCCCACGCGACGGGTCTCGGTGTAGAAGTTCACGATGTCGCCGACCAACACCGGCGCCAGAAACACCACCTCACGCATGGCCTTGGTCACGAAGCGGTGCGCCCCGCTCTTGCGCGCCTCGACGGCCGACGCCAAGTCGACGTGCGACAGAATCACGCCGCCGAAAATGGTGCCGAGCTGGTTCGTGTCCTTCGGCAGCAGCAGCACTTTGATTGCGGGCACGCGTTCGTTCATTCCGCCGATCGTAGTCAATCTCGGGCCCGCGATGCGAATCGTCGCCCCGCGCCGAGATTTTTCGTTTATTCTCACGTCACCCATGAGCACGGCGACCAACGACAAGCTGCGGACCCAGAACGGCACGACGACCCAGTGGTCCACCGCCGAAGCCACCGAACACTACGACGTCGCCCGCTGGGGCCAGGGCTACTTCTCGGTGGGCGACACGGGTCACGTGCTGGTGCATCCCACCAAAGACGCGGCCCGTTCCGTGGACCTCAAGAAGCTCGTTGACCGCCTCGAGCTCCGAGGGCTCAGCGCGCCCATTCTCCTCCGCTTCCCCGGCATCCTGCAGCACCGCCTGGGTGAGATCCACGCGGCGTTCCAGCAGGCCATCTCGCAGAACCAGTACGCCGGCAAGTACGTCTGTGTCTACCCCATCAAGGTGAACCAGCAGCGGCAAGTCGTGCAAGAGGTCATGGAGTTCGGCCGCGAGTACGGGTTCGGCCTCGAGGCTGGCTCGAAGCCCGAGCTGATGGCCGTGGCCGCCATGGCCGGCAACGAGACGCCGATTGTCTGCAACGGCTTCAAGGACGCCGAGTTCATCGAGCTGGCGATGTGGGCGCAGAAGATCGGCAGAAATATCATCCCGATCGTCGAGAAGTACACCGAGCTCGAACTCATCCTGAAGTACGCCGCCAAAGTGGGTGTGCGGCCGCAAATCGGCATGCGCGTAAAGCTCGCCGCCCGCGGCATGGGCCGCTGGCAGTCGTCTGGCGGGTATCGCTCCAAGTTCGGGCTCACCGTCACCGAGATCCTGCGCGGCCTCGAACTGCTCAAATCGCACGGGATGGAAGACTGCTTCAAGCTGCTCCACTTCCATCTGGGCAGCCAGATCACCCACATCCGCATCATCAAGAACGCCCTCAACGAGGCGGCCCGCATCTACTGCGACCTGGCCAAGGCCGGTGCCGGCGTGCAGTATATGGATGTGGGCGGCGGCCTCGGTGTTGACTACGACGGCTCGCAGACCAACTTCGAGTCGAGCATGAATTACACGCTGCAGGAGTACGCCAACGACGTCGTGTATCACATCCAGCAGGTGTGCGACGAAGAGAAGGTGGCGCACCCGACCATCATCTCCGAGAGCGGGCGCGCGATCACGGCGTATCACTCGCTGCTGGTCTTCAACGTGCTCGGCACGAGCGGGTTCGGC